>JAAYEK010000021.1 GCA_012728785.1 Bacillota bacterium
GCGATGATCTATCTTTTGGGTGGGAAGCTGACTTTTGATTTCCAGAAAAATGATGCTTCTAAACACCATTTTGGTTAGTTGATAGTCGGGTTACCCACACGATTTAGCGAAACGCCTTTTTTATGGTGTTAGTTTTTGGATTGTTTTTTGGATTAGCTTCAGCTAGCCGGGGGGAAGAGAAAGAAGAGGGTATGTACTTTAGTATTTTGGGCGTAGAGAACAGTATTGGCGGAGATTTTAAAGGTACTGTTACCGGGGGATTTGTGGACAGTACAGTCTTAATTAGAATACCTGAGATTAAAAACGGTAGTGGTTTTGGGATTCTAATCGGAGGTTATACCGAAAAATTGGCTGGGGAATTATATTATTCATGTTCAAAACATGATACTTCATTTAAGTTTTATGACCTTAACTGTAATGGGTTTAATGATGGCGGAGCTGAAGATACTGTTTATTACCAAGATGGTGAATGTCAAGTATTTGGTGCTAATGCCAAGTGGTTTTTTGCTAATTTATTTGATAGTAACTTTCGTTTTTTTGGACAATTAGGATTTTTTGTTCCTAAAATCTCCATGGAACATGGGGCTTATCAAGAGGATGATGTTGATGATACCGCGGATGTTTCTTTTACCGGTTATGGAGTGGATCTTGGTCTCGGAGTTATAATTCATCTACATCCCAAATGGGCTATCACCGGCTCCTCCGTTTATCGGTATATTCGAATTAAAGAAGCCACCGCTTTTGGTGAAGATAGGATTCCATCGGATACTATGGTTGGGAGTGGCTGGAGTTATAGTGTTGGCATAAATTATTATTTTTAATAATTTTGGGAGGGGCTAATGTTACATAACTTAATGATTTCTTTTTTAATTATTATTCTTTCATTTGGATTTGTAGTTTATGATACCGCAATGGTTTTAGCTGAGGAAGGGGATCAAAAGTACTATTTTGCTTTAAAAGCCAATCATATTTGGTTTGATGGTGATGTTGAAGAACTGGAGAAAGACGTAGGCGGTGGGTTAATATTCGGGGCGACTAAAGATATATATACTTGTGAATTTAGTTATTCCTATTCGGAACATAATATAATTAACTCCAGTCCCACCTTGACTACGGAATTAGAATCATTAAATCTTAGCATAAAAGTTACCCCCAAGAGTTTATTGAAAAAACGATGCCAGCCTTATGGACTTATAGGGTACGGGATTACTCGACTTTCAGTTGATGATTCGTTTGACCTAAAATATGAGGGGAAAGGGTTTCATTTGGGATTTGGCATGAATTGCAAGCTCAGTAATAAGATAGGCATTGATGGGTCAGTTGCTTACTATCGTTATGATATAAGTAAAGTGGAAATTATGGAAGTGGGAGTTCCGTTGGATGATGTAACATTGATCAATACCGTTGCTAGTTTAGGAATTAAGTTTTATTTCAAGTAATTTTTGCAACCCTTAGAGCTTTTTTCGCTAAAAATCAAATAGAGCGTCTTTCCTGATTGCCCTGCCTTGAAGAAAAGGGGACCGGGATATTATTGAAAATTGACTTAAAAGCTTAAAGGATTAGTTATCCAGATGTAGAAATTATCTAGGTAACTTAAGGAGGTAATAACTATGGATGATAGTAAAGTAGCGATATTAATCGAAGATTTACTATCTAAATTTCAGGTATTTGGCGAAGGGCAAGATGATCTTCGAAATAAAATGGAACGATTAGAACAAAAAGTTGATGGACTGACTGAAGACATGAATATTATTAAACCCACGGTTAGAGGTATAATTGAGGACATGGATTTTATTAAACCGACTCTTAATAAAATCGTCAATCGGCTTGATAATATCGAAGGTGAAATAATTAAAATTAACCCTGAATCAAGGACGGTCTTGAAACAAATTAAATAGCCATTTTAGTTTATTCCACCTCCTCACCCATTTTTCTTAAATACCACCGGTTGATAGTTATCGATATATTCTAAGGCTTGATTGGGATCGTTTGTTACATATACAAACTTCTCGCCTCCGGTTTGGCGAACTTTTGATCGGGCATCCATGACCGCTTTGCGTTCCCGCATTCCTTCGGTGACAATCAGTTCGTCGCAACAATCATAGACTACGCCTTTAATGTTCAGGGCTTTTGGAATGACACCGATCACTAATTATTCTTTCCAGTGAAGCAAAATCCTTCCCGCTGTTGTAAGATTTCTTGAAGGATAAAGAGATGTTAAAGCGAAGTGATTTAGCGAATGATAAAATGATATCTGAAAGATAAATCCACATATTTTGGAGGAAGGGATGAGCGATTTGAAGCCGGAAACAGTTGGAAGTAAAGGTAAGGTATTGCTGTATGCCCTAAGTACCTGTATCTGGTGTCGAAAGACCAAGAATCTCCTGGACGAGCTGGGTGTCGCTTACGATTTCATCGATGTCGACTTATTGACTGGTGAGGATAGCCAAAAGATCCGACGGGAACAGGAGCTTTGGAACCCCAGTGGTTCATTTCCGACATTAGTGATTAATAATGCCAAGTGTATTATCGGATTTGAAGAAGACCAGATCCGGAAAGAATTCGGGAAATGAGTAAAAAGATGCAAATTACACCCGAAGAGTTGGAGCAGGCCTATCAAAAGTTACTGCAAGAGACAGAAACCGCCGGTTATCATCTCAACCCGGATCTGGAGTTTACCAAAGATTTGATCGAGTCTTTACTGATCAATGAGGCAAGGTATGGATATCAGGCCTGTCCGTGTCGGCTGGCTTCCGGTAACAAAGAAGAAGATTTGGATATCATCTGTCCCTGCGATTATCGGGACCCTGATCTAACTGAACATGCGGCTTGTTATTGCGCGTTATATGTATCGGGCAAAATTCATAAGGGTGAAGCGAAAGCAAAGCCGATTCCAGAAAGAAGACCGGGACGAGAGGAGCGACTAAAAAAAATGACTGCCAATTCAAACAGCGGCGAAATCAATAACCTGGCATATCCCGTTTGGCGTTGTAAGGTTTGCGGTTATTTGTCCGCCCGCAACGAGCCACCCGAGGTTTGCCCAATCTGTAAAGCTGAAAAGGAAAGGTTTGAACGGTTTTTATGAAAAACGGAGATTCCAAGGGATTGGTAAGGTGTGGCTGGGCGGGTAATGATCCGCTATACATCGAATACCACGATACCGAATGGGGGGTTCCGGTTACCGACGACCGAACTTTATTTGAGTTTCTAACTTTAGAAGGAGCCCAAGCCGGTTTAAGCTGGATTACGATTTTGAGGAAAAGAGAAAACTACCGCCAAGCCTTTGATAAATTTGAACCCCTAAAGGTGGCGGCTTATAACGAAGCCAAAATCAATCAATTAATTGATAATCCCGGAATCATCCGCAATCGGCGAAAAGTAGCAGCGGCTATCATCAATGCCCAGGCTTTTTTAAAGGTCCAAGCGGAATTCGGCAGTTTTGCCAAGTATCTGTGGAGTTTTGTTGATTACCAACCGATTCAGAATAATTGGGAGACCCTTAAAGATGTGCCGGCCCAGACTGACATTTCGCAGCTCCTAAGCGGGGACTTGCAGAAACGGGGGTTTAAATTTGTCGGGCCTACGATTTGTTACGCTTTAATGCAAGCCATAGGGATGGTTAATGACCATACGTTGGACTGTTTCCGCCATACTGTGGTGAGAGATTTAGCCAGGAATACTGATATCTTAAACCGGATTTAAAGAAATGAATTTTGGCTGGTATTTAACTATTATTTAACGATTATTTTGATAGACTTTCATTGACTGATAGTCAGTCAGTGGATATAATAAAAGAAAAGGGAGGCAATAATGGCGCGAGTTACTAAAGATCCGGAAGAACGCAAACATGAAATTATGCTAGCCGCTTTTCAACTGTTCGCTACCAAGGGGTTTGAGGAGACGGCGGTCAGCGATATTGTTAAAAAAGTCGGCGTGGCCCAAGGGTTGTTTTATTACTATTTTAAATCTAAGGAAGAAGTCTTGGAAGCTGTTATGGAACATTACACCAAAGAATTGGTGTGCAAGATTAAGCAGATAACCATGGATAGCTCTAATAACACTCTCGAGAAAATGCAAAGAATCTTCGATGCTTTTTTCGATTTTGGAGAGTATGACGACCGGATGATTAGTTTCGCCCATAGTCCCGAGAATGCCGATTTGCACCAGCGTTTTATGTTCCAAACCATCAAAAAAGTGCTGCCGGACTTGATAATGTTGGTCAAGGAAGGGATTGACGAAGGGATATTTGTAACAGAATACCCGGAGGATACGGCTTCAATTTTGCTTTTAGGAATTGGGACTTACATTCATTCAATCGATGGTTTCTTCGAACAAAAAGAGGTCTTCATGACAAAAAGGAAGTCCTTCTTGGAAATTATCAGCAAGACGCTGGGGGTGAAAATAGGATTTAGAAGTCAGGAGACAGGAGACAGTAGCTGAAACCTAGTTACTTTTAGGATATACGGGGTGATAAGGTGGAACGGACTAATCTCTTTAAATTAGAGAATGTCGTCAAGGAATATGATATGGGCGAGGTTAAGGTTGTGGCTTTAAAAGAGGCCAATTTTAATCTGTTCAAAGGTGAGCTAGTGGTAGTGCTGGGGCCCAGCGGTTCCGGGAAAAGCACTTTATTGAACATCATGGGCGGGATGGACACACCGACTAGAGGCCGTGTTTATTGCGGCGCAACGGATATTGCCGCTTTGAACGAAGGGCAACTGACTTCTTTCCGCCGTCATCAGGTAGGGTTCGTCTTTCAATTCTATAATTTAATGCCCAACCTTACCGTTAAGGAAAATGTCGAATTGGCCACGGAGATCTCTGAAAATCCCCTGGATGTGGTAGCTGTTTTAGAACAAGTAGGACTGGAAAAAAGGGCTAACCATTTTCCGGCCCAGTTGAGCGGCGGAGAACAACAGCGGGTGGCCATCGCCAGGGCCGTAGCCAAGAACCCGGAGGTACTTTTATGCGATGAACCCACCGGCGCTTTGGATCACCTTACCGGAATCAAAGTGCTCCGATTGTTATGTGATATTAATCAAAGTACCGGAAAGACAGTGATTATCATTACCCATAATCAGCCTATTGCCGGAATTGCCGACCGGGTAATCAAAATGAGCAGTGGCGAAATTGTCGAGATTATTGAAAACCGGCAACGGATTGAACCCGAAAAAGTTGAGTGGTAAAGGGTTTGCCTAGCGGAGGTATGAGGATCTAATGAAAAAACTCAATATTATGCTTATTCGGGAAATCGCTAAGGCCAAGGGGCAATTCATCGCCGCTGCGGCGGTGATTATGGCTGGGATTGTCATGTTTGCCGCCACTTATCTATCATACCGTAATCTAAAAAATTCCCTTGAACTTTATTACGATCAGTACCGATTCCTGGATTATTTCGCTGAAGCGAGCTACATACCGGAATATATTGTGGATCGTGTCAAAGGGCTTGAAGGAGTCGAGGCAGCTTACGGCCGGATTAGTGTCGATGTCGGGGCTGATGTTGGCGAAGAACGGCGGATCACCTTAAGGATCATCTCCTTGCCGGAACGCGGAACCCCAGCCTTGAACCGGATAACGGTCATCTCCGGCGGCTATTTTAACGATCAAGCCGAAAATTCCTGTCTGATCAATCAACAGTTCGCCGAGTATAATCAGTTGGCTAAAGGCGGGATCATCAAAGCTATCATCGACAAACGAGTCTATGAACTTAAAATCGATGGGATAGTAAGAAGCCCGGAGTTCATTTATGCGATGAAATCGGCCGAGTCCTTATTTTCGGCGGCGGAAAACTTCGGCGTCATTTATATCAAAGAATCAACCGCCTTCGAACTGTTCGGTTTCAATCACTGTTATAACCAGTTACATATTAGGTTTACCGCAAAAGCGGACCGCCCAAAGATAATCAATCGGATTGAACGGATGCTGGTTCCATACGGGTTCATCAGTGGGGTTGAACGCAAGGACCAGCTAAGCAACAACATGATTCAAAATGAACTTTCCGAGTTGCAAAATATGGCGATAATGTTCCCAATCCTATTCCTGTCGGTGGCGGCGATGATTATTTACAACATGTTGCGTCGGATCATCAATAACCAACGGACTCAAATCGGGGTTCTGAAAGCTTTCGGGTACTCCAACCAGCGAATTGTCGGCCATTATTTAGGGTATGCGGCATTAATCGGGTTGACCGGGGCTTTAGTAGGTGCTCTTCTGGGTTGGTATACCAGTACGGTTTTGACGGCCATGTATACCAAAATGTACAACATTCCGGTGTTGCAAAGGGTAATTTATGGCGAGGTTTTTCTGATTGGCCCCGGAATCAGCATGGTTGTTTGTTTGATTGCCGGTTTTAATTCGGCCCGGAAAATATTAAAGATCGAGCCGGCCCAGGCCATGCGTTCCGAAGCGCCCAAAGCCGGGCGGCGGATCTTTTTGGATGGGATCGGTTACATCTGGGACCGGTTGACTTTCGGTTGGAAAATGAGTCTCCGAAATATCTTTCGCAGCAGGCAACGGGCTTTACTAACTCTGTTGGGTATGGCCTTTACAATGATGTTTTTTATTATCTCCCTCTATTTTTTAGATGCGGTCGGTTATCTTTTGGAGCAACATTTCTTCGTTTTTCAACAGCAGGACTATAAAGTGTCTTTTTCCGATCCAGCCTCGTTTTACGACGCTTTGGAATTGAACCGGATCAAAGGAGTTAACAAGGCCGAGCCGGTCTTGGAAATACCGGCCCAGTTGATTAATGGCTGGATGAAAGAAGACACGATGGTAATCGGTTTGACCCGGCGGAATACTTTTTATCGATTGACTGACGAAAATAAAGCAACAGTTCCGGTTCCGGCCAAGGGTATTTTAATCGCTGCCAGATTAGCTGAAAAACTGCGGGTAACCAAAGGAGAGACCATCACCTTAAAGACCTATCAAGGAAGAATCTTGGAAAAAGATATTAAAGTTGCGGGCGTAGTTAAGCAGTATGCCGGGGCCAACTGTTACATGGACTTGGAGGAACTGGGCGGCTTATTGGAGGAAGGTCGGTTTGCCAATGGGGCGCTGCTCGGGATCGAAAACGGTATGGATCGGATTGTAAGGAAAGAGATCTTTAAAATTCCCGGAGTCGAAACCCTGGAGTCCCGGGTCAACTCATATCATGCTTTTCTGCAATTTATGGAATTTATCGATACCTTCATTATCCTGATGCTTGTTTTCGGTTCAATAATGGGTTTTGCGATTGTCTTCAATACAACGGTAATCAATATTACCGAACGCCGCCGGGAACTGGCGTCGTTAAAAGTATTGGGTTATACGGCCGGGGAAATCGAGCTGACCATCTTTCGGGAAAATGTTTGTTTGGGATTGTTGGCAATCCCCCCCGGGTTTTTACTGGGGAGAATCATGTCCGGGCTGCTTTCTAAGATGTTCGGCGGCGAAATGATAACTTTGGAGGTTTTCATTTATCCGAAGACCTACTTGATTACTGCTGTCAGCGCGTTAATTTTTATTATCACGGCTCAGTTGGCCAATAGAAAGAAGATTACCGGTTTGAATATGGTCGAGGTTTTGAAAAACCGCGAAGGATGAGGTGTTTAGTAGTATGTTTAAAAACAAATTGATGGTAGGATTATCAATTGGGTTGGCCATATTTGCTGTAGGATACGTATTCAACCATTTTCAGGCAACGGAAGTTCAGGTAAGGACCGTTCTCCGGGGTGAATTGGCCGAATACATCGAGGTTCGGGGAAAGGTCGAGATGGATCGGAAAGAATTAATCTCCAGTAAATGGTCGGGCGTAGTTGGAGATATTTTAGTTAGGGAAGGAAACATGGTCCAGCCGGACACAGCTTTATTAAGCCTGAAAGTGCTAAATTCGGGCAACGCCGCCGCGGAGTTGGAAAAGGCCCGTATTTCCAAGCAGGCCGCTTTACGGGATTTTAACTATAAAAATGAAAAGCTGGAGAAATATCGGAAGCTTTACCGTGAAGGGATTGTCTCCGAGGAGGAAGTTAAGGACTTGGAAATGGCGGTAACCGCAGCGGAAGCGGCCCGTGTTGCAGCCGAACAACAATATAAAATCGTGGCCGATAATTTTCTGGTCAATAGCAGCCTGGGACTGGAATCGGGGAATGGCCGGTTAACGGTCCGCGCTGGGACTACCGGTAAAATTTTGGCTAAATATGTTGATAGCGGGGTTAGTGTAGTATCCGGAGCGCCTTTGTTCGAAGTGGAACGGGAGAATTCCGCTTATTACGTCAGGGCCGATGTGTTGACTGACGACGCGGTTAAATTAAAACTAGGCCAAACCGCTATTCTCACGGGCGAGGCCTTGGATGATGCGGAATTGCCGGGAAAAATCGTTTATATTGCTCCGAAGGCGGAAACCACCCTCTCATCCCTGGGCGTGGAGCAACAAAGGGTGGAAGTTAGGATTAGTTACTCATACCAGGATCTACCCCTCAGACTCGGCTATGGAGTTGATGTAAAAATAGTGGCTGCGCTGGAACCGGATGCTATTTTCGTACCGGAAAAGGCGGTATTTGAGAAGGAAGGCATTGATCACGTTTTGGCAATCGAGGAGAATAAGTTAAAATTATTGCCGGTTAAAACCGGGATTGAAAATGATGATTATATTCAAATACTTGAGGGTTTGCGGGAAGGGGACAAAATAGCGGTTGATCCGGACAATAAATTGAAACCGGGGATGAGGGTCAAAATTAGGCGCTAGTGTACTTGTAAATATCAGATACTTATGGTAAGTTTTAAGAAAAGAGAGTGGGTATAGTCACTCTCTTTAACTTAAGTATTCCTGTGAGGATATATGGAACTGGATTTTTTAGTCGAAAGCCTAAAATCTTATTATCTTAATAAAACGGAAGTAATCTTCGGTTATTTATTCGGGTCCTACGCTAAAAATAGAGCGCGAAAGGACAGTGATCTCGATCTTGGAATTTACCTCAGCAACTATCAAAAAGAGGCCGCCTATAATTATAAGCTGGAAGAGACCGAAGAGTTGCAGCGGCTTTATGGTAAAGAGGTGGATTTGATATTACTTAACGAAGCTCCGCCTTTACTTCGACATGAGATCCTTAAATTTGGAATTCTAGTTAAAGAGCCGGAGCAACAGTTTTTAGTCAAATATAAAGTAAAGAGTTTTTATCAATATCTTGATCAACTTTATATTGTAGATCGGCTTTTTGAAAAAAATAAAGCTAAAATTCAGGGAGAAGATTCCAATGGTATCAATTAGTATCATGAAAAAAAAGATTAACGCCATCCAGTTTAGTTTAGGAAGAATCAACAAATATAGATCCTTAGCTTTGGAAGAATTTATCGATGACAATGACGCTAAGGATATAGTAGCCCATAATCTTTTTTTAGCATTGCAAAACGTGATCGATATCGGGACCCACATAATTGCCGACGCTAATTGGGAGGAGCCTAACTTTTTGGCGGAGATTCCGGGGATCTTGGCTCGAGAAGGTGTTATCACCGCTGAATTGGTTAAACCCTTAAAAGGGATGATTGGTCTTAGGAATTTGATTGCCCACGAATATGGAGACCTTGATTTTATTACGATCTTTAGAATTGTTCAAGAGGATCTAGGTGATCTAACCCGGTTCTTAGAGGCGGTAATCAAATATTGCAAATTGTGAGAAGGAGTCCTCGAAATTCTCCCATGAAGACTCAAATTTCCCCGATGTAACACCAAAGTTGGCCAATGAAACACCAACGTTCCCCGATGTAACACCAAAGTTGGTCAATGAAGCACCAACCCCAAAGCTTCCAAAAGTATCCGGTCCGGTGTGATAATAGCGGTCTTGAAGTTGTCGTAAATCACAAAGCCGGGTTTGGCCGCCGGGGGTTTTTTCACGTATTTCCTTTGGGTATAATCCACCGGTACCTTGGTGGACTCCCGGGCTTTTGAGAAATAAACCGCTAGTTGACAGGCGAAGTTCAAGGTCTCGTCGTCCACGGCAGTCCCTGGGTTGGGGCGGAGGATCACGTGGGAACCGGGGATTTTTTGAGTATGGAGCCACCAGTCGGTCGGATCGGCGATTTTAAAAGTGAGCCGATCGTTTTGGAGATTGTTCCTCCCTACTAGTAAGATATGTCCGGCGGGGGTCTTAAATTGTCTCGGTTCCGCCGGGGCCTCTTTCTTTTTAGGAAAACTATTGCGTTTTACCGGTTTGTTGGTGGCCAGATCCCATTCTTCCTGAATTAGTTTTAAATCCGCAGGGTTGATGGAGCTAAGGATCATGGCTTCGATACTTTCCAGGTAATCTAGGCTTTCTTTGGTCTTGGTAATTTGGGCGGCGATAGCCAACTGGCTTTTCTTGGCCTTTTGATACTTTTTAAAATATTGTTGGGCATTTTCCCAAACCGAGAGGGCCGGGTTAAGCGGTATTTCCATTTCAGAATTATTCGGATCGTAATGATTGGTTAAGCGGGCTATCTTACTTCCCTTTTGGATGTGAGAGCCGTAGGAAGTCAGTAATTCTCCCATAATCCGCCATTCTTCACCTCGGTCGGCTTGGTCGGCTTCCTTTTCTTGTTTTCCAAGTTTGATCCGGGTTTTTTCCAGTACCACACCGACTTTTTTCAACAAATTATTCTTTAATTCCTGAAAGGCCTCGTTTGTTTGTCGGTTTCCAAAAATTTCGGCCACCGCTTTATTGAGGGAGTGGACTGGTTTGACGGTCAGCCCCATCTCAGGATGGCGAATTGGTAAGGCTGAACAGTCAATGGGCTTGCCTTCGGTATTATTAAGGGAACATGGTTCGAATTTACCGTTAGTCATAGAATCTGCCATTTTAGAGAAGGAATCGTGGAGTGTGGCATAATCCTTTTCATTATATTGACTAAGTGGTAGATCCGGTTTTAAACCAGCCTCCTTGGATATTTCATCTGCCATCAGTTTAGAAAGGCCGTACCAATGTTTGAGCAGGAATTTAGCAGGGGTAACTTCCGGTGGGACTTGAGCGGCCAGGTTAATAAAGTCGGACCGGTTGAGTGTCACCGGTTGCCAGCGGCCTTGAGTGGAAGGGAATTCGTATTGGAGATCAATTGCCAGTTCCCGTTCGCTACGGGGACCGCCGCTTTTACGCCAAAGATCGATGATTATTCCTTGTTGATCGGTAATGATCAGATTGGAGCTCTTCCCGGTTAGTTCCAGATAAATATTTTTTTCATTTATTCCCACCAGTTCTTCGTAAACCTCAAAGGTTAGCCGGATGATTCTTTCAAAAGGTATCGGGGCAACCTTAATCAGCTTGGCGCCGGAGAAATGTTTCCGGAGCGATAAGCCAAAGGGAGAGGGTTTAGGTAGGGTTTCCGTCTTGCTATCGAAAAGATGAAGCCTGGCATAGCGGGAATTCAACGAGAATAGGAGTTTAAAAGAATGGCCCATTCCGTAACAAGACAAGCTAAATTCATCGG
The DNA here is from genome assembly GCA_012728785.1 of Bacillota bacterium. Classification (GTDB taxonomy): domain Bacteria; phylum Bacillota; class UBA4882; order UBA8346; family UBA8346; genus JAAYHS01. The sequence goes on from JAAYEK010000021.1 coordinate 11,437, forward strand.
AACGGGTCTGGTTGACCCGATCGACCTTGACTGGGAGTAAAGTATTAATTTCAGCGGCAACGGCTGCAAACAAAGGGGCGTCCAAGGGCATAGGGAGACCTCCGGTTGTGACTATTGGGTCTATGGAATTCAGAAGACAGAATTCAGAATACAGAAGACAGAAGACAGGAGACAGGAGACAGGAGGCAGGAGGTAGAAGGTGTTAACCTCCGAAGCTAATTTCCAATACCGACTCCCGACTCTTTATGTATTTAAGAACATCGAAAGGCTTTACTTACACTTCTAACTTCTGTCTTCTACCTTCTACCTTCTAACTTCTATCTTCCTTCTCTCGCTTAATTGTACCTGTGTCTTTCCCCAACGTCAACATTTTTCCCCTTCAAGGGTCTATTCGATGGTCTGTAGGATTTTGCTCAAACATAAAATTGTAAAGACAAAAATGGAGGGGCAAAGATGAATAATTGGTTTAATTATGGTTCCGAACAGGTAATCAAGGCGTTAGCCACTAATCTGCCACAAGGATTGACCTCCTCCGAAGCGAAGAGGCGTCTGGAGAGGGTGGGCCATAACCAACTGAACGCCGTTTTAAAAATCTCACCATGGCGGATTTTTTTAGGTCAGTTTTCCGATTTCATGGTCTTGGTTTTAGTCGGAGCAGCCATAGTCTCCGGGATTATCGGGGAAAAAGAGGATGCTTTAACAATCATCGCAATCATAATTATTAACGCGCTGTTAGGTTTTTTCCAGGAATACCGGGCGGAAAAGTCATTAGAGGCCCTTAAAGAATTAACTTCACCCTTAGCTCATGTCCGGCGGGATGGAAAACTTCTAAAAGTTCCCGCTAAAGAATTGGTCCCCGGCGATATCATGGTCTTGGAAAGCGGCGACCGGATCCCGGCCGATGGGCGAGTAGTTGAAGTAATCGATTTGGAAGTGAATGAGGCCACCTTAACCGGAGAATCCATGGCAGTCTCCAAAATAACGGAGGTCCTCCATGAACCCCAATCATCCTTGGGCGACCGGCGGAATATGGTTTTTGCCGGAACGGTTGTGACTGGTGGTCGGGGTCAGGCAGTGGTTTCCGCTACCGGGATGAAAACGGAGATCGGAAAAATAGCCGGAATGATTAGTCAAGTGGAGGAAGAAACCACTCCGCTCCAAAAACGACTGGAACAATTGGGCCAATGGCTAGTCGTCATTTGTCTTGGGGTTTGCGCTATGGTGGGGACCATGGGAGTACTCCGGGGGGAACCACCCCGGCAAATGTTTTTGGCCGCAGTTAGCTTAGCGGTAGCAGCCATCCCCGAGGGGTTGCCGGCGATTGTCACTATCGCGTTGGCTATTGGGGTCCAAAAGATGATTAAAAGGAAGGCTATTATCAGAAAATTACCGGCAGTAGAAACTCTAGGTTGCGCTACAGTAATCTGTTCTGATAAAACCGGTACATTAACCCGGAACAAGTTAACCGTTACCAAAGTCTGGGCCGGGGGAGAAGAATATGCCGTACCCGGAACAAAGGAACAAGTTAAAAATGATACCGAACTTCCGGCTCCAATGAAACGATTGTTGGAGATCGGGACATTATGTAATAATGCTCAATTGGAGCCGGAAGGAAAAGATTTTACGGTAATCGGCGATCCAACCGAGGGAGCGATTTTAGCGGCTACCGCCACTTATAACATAACCACTAATGAAATTAGCCGGGAGTATCGACGCGAAGGGGAGATCCCATTCAGTTCGGAACGGAAACGGATGGGAGTCTGGGTCAAAGATGGGAATGGTAACCGATGGTTAATGGTAAAAGGTGCTGCCGATGTTATTTTGGAACGTTCTACGCAGCTACATAATAATGATGCTCTGGTTGCTCTCGACACCACCTTGAAGTTGAAAATCAAGCAACAGATTGACACCTGGGGCGCTGAAGCATTAAGAGTATTGGCTTTTGCTTACCGTCCGACCCTTCCTGGGGAAAGTAAGGAAAGTAAGGCAAGGGATTGGGAACAAGAGTTAATCTTCTCCGGTTTGATGGGAATGACTGATCCGCCCCGGCCGGAATCAAGCTTCGCAATTGAAAAGTCAAGGAGGGCTGGGATCGAAGTCAAGATGATCACCGGTGACTATCCCCGTACTGCGGCGGCTATTGGGAAACAAATCTCACTTTTAAGACCCCAAGGCAAAATTATTACCGGTGCTGAGTTGGACCGACTTTCCGAGGCGGAACTGGGGAAGGTTATTGCGGATATTGATGTTTTTGCCCGAGTCTCTCCCCATCATAAATTGAGAGTAGTCAGGGCTTTAAAAAGAAATGGAGCGGTTGTGGCGATGACCGGCGATGGAGTCAACGACGCTCCGGCCATTAAAGAGTCGGATATTGGGGTAGCGATGGGGATTAGCGGTACGGACGTAACCAAGGAAGCTTCAGCCATGGTCATTGCTGATGATAATTTCGCCTCTATTGTAGCTGCAGTGGAAGAAGGACGGACCATTTATGATAATATCCGTAAATTTATCAGGTATTTATTAAGCTGTAATATTGGGGAGATTTTAACAATGTGCGGTGGAATTTTGTTGGGTTTGCCATTTCCGTTATTACCAATCCAGATTCTCTGGGTCAATCTGGTGACCGATGGTTTACCGGCCATCGCCTTAGGGATGGAACCGGCCGAACCGGGTACTATGTCCCGTCCACCCCGGCCACGGGAAGAGGGCATTTTCAGTAGAGGTTTAGGATGGAAGATCGCTTTACAAGGATTTTTAATCGGTAGCGCCACTTTGGTGGTTTACATCATTCAGTTGCAGGGAGGAAGTAGTTTAGCTGCGGCTAGAACAGCGTCATTTGCGACATTGGTCTTTGCACAACTTGGCTTTGTTTTTCAGTGCCGGTCCGAGAACCGTAGTTTAATGGAGAATAATCCATTTGAAAACTTATATTTGTTGGGGGCGGTCTCTATATCCACGCTGATGCAAGTCGGGGTGATTTATCTGCCCTGGTTGCAAAGGGTTTTTTACACCACTCCTTTGAACGGCGGCGATTGGCTCTTGGTAGGATTAGCCGTAGGTTCGGTGACGTTCTGCGCTGATCTGGTCTTTAGGTTTAGGAAGGTTATTCGGAAACATTTGGCTATCTTTCGCTGGAATACGCATAGGGACCGATGCCCGGTGGTAAAATAAGCTATCGGGGTGACTTTGTGGTTGAAATCGCACTTTTTATCGGAACAATCTGTTTTTTTTCCTTTTTACCGGTACAATTCAGGTTTTATTACCAAAAAATCGCCTGGGACGATACCTTGGTAATGGAGATGACCTTTTTAGGCGGTTTACTCAAACGCAAACGCCAGGTGAGTCTGGTTAAACCAACTTTTAAAGGAGTAAAAGTTAGGGAAAAAAATTCGGGAAAATGGGTATTTATTACTAATCAGCAAGTAGTCAAAAAGATCTCCCCTTATCAAGGTAATTCCCGCGGCTTGCGGGAATTTTTCCACCGTTACCATCATTTCGGTTTAGGGGTAACCTTGTTAAGTTATTTTCTGCCGGCCCGTTACCATCGCTGGTTATTGGTGGTGGAGAACTTGGAAAAAAGAGGCGTCTTTCACCGATTTATCTGGATTACTAGATTAGGGTTGGGGCAACCGGCGGCTACGGCGATACTTTATGGGTTAACCTGGGGTTTAAAATCCAGTTTGGTCCAGACCCTTAACCAAAAATTTCGTTTTGTCCAAAAACCGGACCTTAAAGTAATCGCTGATTATCGATGTTTAAGATTTGATACTCGCTTCGATTGTATATTCCGTATTAAACTAGGCTATATTATTATTGCTTCTTTCCTAGCGTATTGGCGTCATCGTATGATGAAGGGAGGTGTCGGAATTGAATGATCATCCGATAGAGGGTTTAATGAAAACCGCCATGGAAAATATAAAGGAAATGGTCGATGTTAACACAATTTTGGGAGATCCGGTGGAGACCCCGGATGGGAGCGTGATTGTACCTATTTCCAGAGTTGTTTTTGGATTTGCCGCGGGTGGTAGTGAGTTTGAGACTATTGGGGTTAAGCCAAAGGAAAAAGAGAAGGACCGCAATCAAGAACTAACCGCCGAAGCTGATAAACATCCCTTTGGGGGTGGTAGCGGAGCCGGAATCACTATTAATCCGGTAGCTTTTTTAGTGGTTGGTAAAGAACAAGTCAAGCTGCTGCCGGTTGAAAGTAATGTCTTGGTTGACCGGATCCTGGACTCCGCTCCGCAATTACTCGATAAAATCCAAAGTATGATCAGTCCTAGGCAAGAACTTCATTGAATAGCCGCGGTTGTCCGCGGTTTTTCTCTTTTACCAAACATTACTAAAATAAAATCATCATAAGGAGCAGGTGTTTTAGGGTGTTTTTAGAAAGATAACCATAATTATAATAATATGGGGAAGAACAACATGAAAGATGGCTTATTGAAAGTATTGGTAGTATCATTAGTCTTATTTGTTTCCAAAGGCAGTCCGGCTCAGGCCACACCTCGACCTAATTTAGCCGCTTATTCGGCTGTCCTAATGGATGTTGTCACCGGAAAAGTTTTGTTGGCGAAGAATGGCGCTGAACGCCGGGCCCCCGCCAGCACTACCAAAATTATCACTGCTTTGGTAGCCATGGAAAGAGGTGAAATGAACCAAGTAATAACTGCCAGTGAAAATGCGAGTAAAGTTGACGGCTCCTCTATTTGGCTGGCGCCTGGGGAAAAACATACCTTGGAAGAGCTCTTATACGGTGTATTACTAAATTCCGGAAATGACGCTTCGGTAGCAATCGCTGAAGGTTTAGCCGGTTCCGAAAAAGAATTTGCCGCTTGGATGAACGAAAAAGCTAAAGCCATTGGCGCAAAGGACAGTTGTTTTATAAATTGCAATGGCTTACCCGATACGGGTCATTTTTCAACTGCGTATGATTTGGCCTTAATTACTCGTTATGCGTTACATAATCCCGTCTTTTCCAAAATAGTAAAGACCAAGAAAAAAGCCATTGAATGGCCAGGCAGGGATTATAATCGGTTGATGGTGAACCATAATAAGTTACTTTGGCGGTATGAATTTGCCGATGGCGTTAAAACCGGGTATACCAGACAAGCGGGAAGATGTTTGGTCGCCTCAGCTACAAAAAATGGCCAGCGTTTAATCGCTGTTGTTCTAAATAGCAAACGGATCTATGAGGATTCCAAACTACTATTTGAATATGGGTTTAATAATTATCAATTATTAACAGTAATTCAGTCGGAACAAAAGATTGGTTCAATACAGGTGGATGAAGGGGTCAATAAAAAAGTGTCTTTGCTTTCCCATCGTCCGGTGACTCTCGTTATTCCAAAAGGCCAGTTGGACCAAGTTAAGATAAATATCGAAGTGCCTAGTTCCATACCGGCTCCGGTGGAACGCTTACAGCAGGTAGGAGAAGTGGAGGTAAAAATCGGTTCCAAGCTAATTGAAAAAGTGCCGGTAGTGACGGCAGCCGGTGTTCCTAAGGATAGTTTATGGCGGCGGTTATGGAATTGGCTAAAATCAATGATCTAGCGTTTTTGGCTTTTGGCTCTTGGTTTTTGCAGCCAGCAGTCAATAGCCGATAACCAGTAGACAATAGTCTTGACGAAAGCTGACACCGGTGCTATAATCTTTATACGCGCGCGAGAGTGGCGGAATGGCAGACGCGCTAGACTTAGGATCTAGTGGGCAACCGTGCGGGTTCAAGTCCCGCCTCTCGCACCATAAAAAATTCAATTATTATTTGAATTAGTATTGACAACTAACTCTTGGAAAGTTATTATTTTGTTTAGTATTCAACCCCTAATTGGGGTTTATTTTGTTAAATAGTCGGTAATAGTCCTTGAATTAACCGTGTCTTTCCTAAAAACAGAGGTTAATAGGGGATCACATTCAAAAAGGAATTTTAATACCAATTGTCGAAATATTGTTAATGGGGAAAGAAATTATAACGATAAACATATAATAGTACGGATTCAGGAGGAGCATAAATGCAGTTTAACTTGGAGAAGCTAGACAAGAATTTTGTCGCTTTAGAAATAGCGATGGACACGGAGGAGATTGAAGGGGCGTTAGCCGAAAGTTATAAACGGGTCGTTAAGAAGGTAAATATTCCCGGTTTTCGCAAAGGACACGTTCCTAGAGCTATTTTGGAGAAACAATTCGGTAAGGAAGTATTATATGAAGAAGCCGTTGATATTTTAGTTCCAAAAGGATATCTTGGGGCTTTGGATGAATATAAATTAGAACCGATTGATCAACCAAAGTTAGAAGTGAAAGAGGCTTTTGAAGCCGGAAAACCATTTGTTTTTAAGGCAACAGTGGAAGTGACGCCTGAAGTTAAATTGGGGCAATACAAAGGACTGGAAGTTGAGAAGGCCAAGGCGGAAGTTAAAGAAGAACAAGTCACCGAAAGATTGACTTCTTTGCAAGAACGCCATGCCGAACTGGTATTAAGCGATAAGCAGAACTTAGAAAAAGGCGATTTTGCCGTTGTCGATTTTGAAGGTTATATTGATGGCCAACCTTTTTCGGGAGGAGCGGCCCAAGCATATTCGTTGGAAATTGGGTCCGGTAGTTTTATCGCTGGTTTTGAAGAACAATTAATTGGAATGGAAGTTGGGACCGAAAAAGATATTAAAGTGACTTTTCCTGAGGATTATCCAAGGGAAGACTTGGGTGGAAAAGAAGCTTCCTTTAAGGTTTCTTTGAAAGAAATTAAGGTCAAGGAGATCCCAGCCGCCGATGATGATTTTGCACAGAGTATCGGTAATTTTGATACTATTGACGCTTTGAAAAACGACTTACGGGAAAAGATGATTGAATTTGCCAAACAAGAAGCTGATGCTAATTTTGCCCAAGGAGCAGTGAACAAAGCCGTTGAAAATGCCGAAGTTGAGGCGCCGGAAACTTTGGTCAAACGTGAAATGGACGAATTACTGCACCGTTTTGAATACAATTTGGCTTACCAAGGTCTAAATTTGCAACAATACCTTGAATACTCCAAAAAAACCAATGAAGAGGTGTTGGAAGATTTTCGGCCGGAAGCTGTAAAAAGGGTAAGAACCGATTTGGTGCTAAGTAATATTGCTCAGGCGGAAAATTTAGAAGTTACCGATGAAGAGCTAAATGAAAAATTGGCGGAACTAGCCGAGCGGTATCAACAAAAAAATGTGGCCAAACTTAAAGAAACTCTTGAAGATAATGGCCGGTTGGGCTCGATAAAACAAGCAATTTTATTGGAAAAAGCAGTAGATTTCATTAAGGAAAATACCAAACCGATTGAAGTTGAAAAATAAGACCGGAGGATGATTGAATTGAATTTGGTACCAATGGTAGTAGAACAGACCAATCGCGGCGAACGCGCCTATGATATTTTTTCCAGACTTTTAAAAGACCGCATTGTTTTTTTGGGTGGACCCATCGACGACAACATGTCGAATTTGGTCATCGCTCAGTTGCTGTTTTTGGCAAGCGAAGATCCGGAGAAAGATATCAATCTGTATATTAATAGCCCTGGTGGGGTAGTCTACTCCGGTCTGGCAATTTACGATACCATTCAGTATATTCAACCTCAGGTAGTAACTACCTGTGTGGGGATTGCCGCCAGCATGGCAGCGATTTTACTAGCGGCAGGGGCCAAAGGGAAACGGTTTGCCTTGCCGAACTCCCGGGTGATGATTCATCAACCTCATGGCGGCGCTGAAGGTCAGGCTATTGATATTGATATTCAAGCGCGGGAGATTTTAAGGTTACGGGAGATCGGCAATGAAATCCTTGCCAAGCATACCGGTCAACCAATGGAAAGAATTGAGCGGGATGTTGATCGCAATTATTGGTTGTCTGCCGCGGAAGCCAAAGATTACGGATTGGTAGATGATATTTTTGTCAGTAAAAAGAAGTAATCAGACCCGGGAAAAATTCCGAAATGAGGTGAGACGATGCTTAAGTTCGGAGATGAAAAGGGCCAGTTAAAATGTTCGTTTTGCGGGAAAGCTCAGGAACAGGTAAAGAAGTTAATTGCCGGTCCTGGAGTTTATATCTGCGATGAATGTATTGAACTTTGCAATGAGATTATCGACGAGGAACTCAATGAAGAAGTTAATCTCGATTTGGTCAATAATCCAAAGCCCCAAGAAATCAAAGATATTTTAGATCAGTATGTGATTGGCCAGGATGACGCTAAAAAGATTCTTTCAGTCGCCGTTTATAACCATTATAAAAGGATTAATTCTGAGGAACGGTTCGACGATGTTGAACTACAAAAGAGTAATATTTTGCTGCTTGGCCCTACGGGATGTGGTAAGACTTTATTTGCCCAGACTTTGGCAAAGATCCTCAATGTTCCTTTTGCTATCGCTGATGCCACTTCTTTGACTGAAGCCGGTTATGTCGGCGAGGATGTGGAAAACATCCTTTTAAAGTTGATTCAAGCGGCAGATTATGACGTGGAACGGGCCGAAAAAGGAATCATTTATATCGATGAAGTCGATAAAATCGCTCGTAAATCGGAGAACCCATCCATAACCAGAGATGTTTCCGGTGAAGGGGTCCAACAGGCTTTGTTGAAAATTCTGGAGGGCACTGTCGCTTCAGTGCCGCCTCAAGGTGGACGTAAGCATCCCCACCAGGAATTCATTCAGCTGGATACCACCAATATTCTGTTTATTTGCGGTGGGGCTTTTGATGGAATTGAAAACTTGATTGAAGCCCGTACCGGTAAAAAAACGATGGGCTTTGGGGCTGAGATTAAGCCTAAATCTGAAAAACCATTGGGTGAAATCCTTAGGCAAATAATGCCTGAAGATTTGCTTAAATACGGACTGATCCCGGAGTTTGTCGGCAGATTACCGATTGTAGTCGCTTTGGACGCTTTGGATGAGAAAGCTTTGGTTCGTATTTTAAATGAGCCTAAAAATGCTTTGGTTAAACAATTTCAGAAAATGTTTGAATTAGATTCCATTGATCTATCCTTTGAACCGGAAGCCTTGGATTTCATCGCTCAATTGGCGATCAAGCGTAATACCGGGGCCAGAGGGTTAAGGGCAATCATCGAGAGTTTATTATTGGAGTTAATGTATGAACTGCCTTCCCGGACTGATGTGAAACGGTGCGTGGTAACCAAGAAAATGGTAGAAGAAAAGGGCGAACCTATTTTGGTGACTACCGCTGAAACACGGAAGAAGAAGAAAGAAGAAACCGCTTAAGCAAAAGACTCGGGGAACAAAGCCCGGGTCTTTTTTTAGCTTTTTATTTCAAAAGAAGGGTTTAAATTTGCATATTTCGGCAGATACTATTGGTAAAATTTCCGGAGAAAGGAGTCCAAATAATGGAATTTGTTACCAATATTATTGGGCTGATTAATCTTTTTTTTGCGATAGTCATTGGATTATATTTTTGGAATTTACTCCGTTCCCAGCAAGGTAATAAGGTAGCGGTTGATCGGGAATCCCGCAAAGAAATGGAGAAACTCCAGAAACTACGCCGAATATCTTTGACTGAACCTTTATCGGAAAAAACCCGTCCTAGTTCATTTGAAGAGATAATTGGTCAAGGTGACGCATTAAAAGCGATGCGGGCCGCTTTATGCGGTCCTAATCCCCAACATGTGATTCTTTATGGCCCTCCCGGAGTGGGGAAAACCGCTGCAGCCAGAGTCATTTTAGAAGAAGCGAAAAAGCAAAACCTGTCTCCTTTTAAGGAATCAGCGAGGTTTGTAGAGATTGACGCCACTACGGCCCGGTTCGATGATCGCGGAATTGCCGATCCCCTAATTGGTTCGGTCCATGATCCGATTTATCAAGGCGCCGGTCCTTTGGGTATGGCTGGGATTCCCCAACCCAAGCCGGGGGCGGTGACCAAAGCCCACGGAGGAATTCTTTTCATTGATGAAATTGGCGAGCTCCACTCGATTCAAATGAATAAGCTGTTAAAGGTATTGGAGGACCGGAAGGTTTTTTTGGAAAGCGCTTATTATAGTTCGGAGGATACTAATATTCCCCACCATATTCATGATATTTTTCAAAATGGGTTACCGGCGGATTTTCGTCTGGTTGGGGCGACCACCCGCACTTCACAAGAGATACCGCCGGCGATTCGGTCACGTTGCGTCGAGATTTTTTTTAATAATTTGTCTCCCGGAGATGTCCGGCAGATCGCCGGAAACGCGATTCGAAAAATTAATTTCGATTATGAGCCGGGAGTGTTGGAGATTATCACCAAGTACGCCACCAACGGCAGGGATGCGGTTAACTTAATTCAAATTACCGCCGGATTGGCAATTACCGAGGGTCGAAGCCAAATCTCAGTCAAGGACATTGAATGGGTCATTCATAGCAGTCAATATTCACCTCGACCCAATATCAAAATTCCACCCCAGCCCCAGGTAGGCTACGTAAATGGGCTAGCGGTTTTTGGACCCAACATGGGCTCCGTCATTCAGGTTGAAGTTTCCGCGATTCCGGCAGAGCCGGGAAAAGGACGGGTTACAACTACAGGGGTGGTTGACGAAGAAGAAATGGGCCAAGCCGGAAGAACTATCCGTCGTAAAAGCATGGCCTTGGGTTCGGTTGAAAATGTTTTAACCGCGATTAGAAAGTTTCTCAATGTTAATCCAACCGATTTTGATTTACATATTAATTTTCCGGGAGGGATCCCAATTGACGGGCCATCGGCCGGGATTACCTTGGCTACCGCAATTTACTCGGCGATCATCGGTGAGCCGGTTGATAATGAATTAGCAATGACTGGGGAAATTTCAATCCGGGGAGGCGTGATGCCTATTGGAGGCGTGGTGCCGAAAATCGCCGCAGCCATCGAGGCGGGGGCGAAAAAGGTCCTAATTCCTAAGGAAAATTGGCAGGAAATGTTTGAAAACGAAAGCCGGATTCAGATCATTCCCGTGGAAAGGATTGAAGAGGCAATTAAAGCAGCTGTGGTAAAGCCTCAAAAGGAAGTCACTCCGGTTATTCCCCATCCGGCTATTGGGATGTAGGTGATATTTTTTTGTTTTAGTTAGTTTTGAGAGGTAAAGAACTATTAATCGCGAATAAAATTGATTATAAAAGTATCGGCTTCGGCTGACCTTAATTCGATTATCATGATGAGCCAACCTGGATTGGCTCAAGAAGGTGTTTCCCGATGGTAGAGAAAAAATGTCCTAAAATTGTCTTGGCCCTGGGTGGCGGCGGGGCAAGAGGTTTTGCCCATATCGGCTTGTTGCAGGTTTTTCAAGAGCATGGAATTCCCTTGGATGGAATCGTTGGAACTAGCATGGGGGCTTTAGTGGGTAGTACTTATGCGGTAAAGACCGATATTTACTATTTAGGGCGTTTAGTTGAATATCTTGGTTGGGAAGACTTAATCGATATCAAAATTCATAGATTAGGTTTGGTTAATGGTGACAAGGTAAAGGCTTTGATTGATTTGTTGACTAAAGGCAAAAACTTTGAGGATACCCATCTTAATTTTTGGGCAGTAGCCACTGATTTAGATACGGGGCAAGCGGTAGTCTTTAAAGAAGGCCCTTTGGCTCCGGCTATCAGGGCTAGTATTTCCATTCCCGGTGTGTTTACGCCGGTAGAATTGGATGGAAAGACATTAATCGATGGAGCGGTGGTCGCCGGTGTACCGGTGAATATCGCTAAAATGATGGGTGGGGATTTGACCATTAGCGTCAATGTGGGATTTGACCATACTCAACATTGTGTTAAAAATATCTTCGATGTAATGTCAAAAGTAATGGATATTATGGGGAATCAACTGGATTCTGTTCAACTACCCGCTGCTGATTTGGTGATTACTCCAAAGCTTGGGGATATCGGGACCTTGGATTTTGGGAGAGCGGATGAGTGTATCGAGATTGGTAGAAAAGCTGCTGAAGAAGCGATTCCTGATATTGAGAATTTAATTGAAGGATATTTAACCGGAAAGGATCGAGTAAGTTGAGACCAGATTTAATCGTGGTAGGAGGCGGAGCCGCCGGAGTTATGGCGGCTCTTATTGCAGCCAAAGAAGGCGCCCAGGTGACTTTGATCGAAAAGAATAAGACTTTGGGCCGGAAATTGGCGATCACCGGGGGCGGACGTTGTAATATTACCAACCAATCGGATTTGGCCGAATTGATCAGAAATACCCCTGGAAACGGCCGTTTTTTATATAGCGCGTTTCAACGGTTTGGCCCGGAGCAAGTAATCCGGTTTTTCGAGGATGAATTGGGGGTAAAATTAAAAGTGGAACGGGGCCACCGGGTTTTTCCAGTCTCGGATCAAGCCCGGGAAGTGGTAGAAGCTATTTCCCGTCGTCTCCAGCGGTTGGGAGTGGAGATCTTAACCGGCGTTAAGGTGAGAGGGTTAATTATCGACCGGATTGAAAAGAAAGTCGGCGGTGTCTATCTGGAGAATGGAAAAGCTATCGAAGCTACGGCGGTGATTGTGGCTACCGGCGGCTTAGCTTATCCCGGGACGGGAAGTACCGGAGATGCTTTTACTTGGGCTGAAGCAGCGGGACATAGGATAATGCATTGTTTTCCTTCGTTGGTGCCGCTGGAATCCAAGGAAGAATGGCCTAAACAATTGGAAGGGTTATCCTTGACCAATGTTAAGTTGACTGTTTGGCATAACCATCAGAAGCTCAGCTCGGAGTTTGGGGAGATGCTTTTTACCGGTTTTGGGGTATCCGGGCCGATAGTTTTGAGTTTAAGCAGGCAGGTAGCGCCTTTGGTGGCGGCAGAACCAGGTTCGGTCATTCTGGAGATTGATTTGAAACCGGCTTTATCTGAAAAGGATCTTGATCAACGAGTACAACGGGATTTTAGCGAGTTTTCCCGCAAGCTCTATAAGAATTCATTGGACGAGTTATTGCCGCAAAAAATCATTCCGGTTTTTATTGAATTATCCGGGATCGACCCCCTAAAGCCGGTCCATCAAATTACTAGGGAGGAACGTTTGGGGTTGGTCCGGTTACTAAAGAACTTGCCGATAACTATCGAACGGACCAGGCCTTTTACGGAGGCGATTGTAACTGCCGGAGGGGTTAACACCAAAGAAATTAATCCGAAAACCATGGAGTCCAAACTCATCTCGGGACTGTATTTTACCGGTGAGGTGGTGGATGTGGACGCTTTTACCGGCGGTTTTAACCTCCAAATCGCATTTTCCATGGGTTATGTCGCCGCCTGGGAAGTGGCCCATCAAATTCGGGCAAATATGAAACAAGCAACAGAAGTAATCTGATTTTAATTTTATTAAAACCCTATTTTGACAGGGAACGAAGCATAAAAAAGTTCCAATATCCCATGTAAATCTGTCAAAAAGAGAAGGAACTTAGACGGGATTAATGAGATTAACATGGATTATAAAAAACCAACAAAGAGAAGGAACAGGGGGGTGAAAAAAGGGTTGGGCAAATCGGCGTTGCATTGGTATGAAAAACTATTCTACCGGTTAATAATCGGGGAACGGAAGTGTTTTAAATTAATCATTTATTTGACTTTATTACTTATTATTGGTCAGGGTTTGTTAACTAACCCTTTTATCAGAAAATATTTAGTGTTGGTGGAAAGATACGAAGGGGAGCCGGTTAAGTTTTACAAAAGTTTAAGGGAAGAGGCTTGTAAGAACTGAAAAATTATGTTAAATTTAATTGAAAAGCATTGGTTTTAAAAGAATTGATCAAGGAAGCGCTCGGTAGGGTGCTTTTTTGTCCTTAAGGGGGTCTTTGATGATGGAGGCCAGTAGTAAAGAGGTTGCCAAAGCGGCGCTTTCAATGGCGATGACTGCTTCACGGGATGATGAAAAGTTATTAAAAGAAGAACTGCGAACCCATGAGATCAGAGCGGCGGCGATCGATTATGGCGGAGAAGCGATTCCAGCCATGAAAACTATTGTGGAACGAGCAGTAGTGGCGGCTAAGAGGGAGCTTTTAATCAAAGATTGCCATGCCGAAGAGGGGGCAATCGCTGGAGCGACCCGAGAGGCATTATCCCAGATAATCACGAAGGCGATTGGGTTGAATATCGGTGGTAAAGTAGGCATAGCCCGTAAGGGTGACCATGTAAGCGTGGCGGTGTTTTTTAGTATCGGATTAATCCATTTAGATGAAGTGGCGGTAGGACTTAGCCACCGGGCGATCGCTTGATGGGAGAAAAACTTTGGGCAGTAAGGGGAGGGATCACCATCCCCGAAGATACCCCTGATGAAATTATCACCGCCACCAAACAATTACTAACTGAAATTATTAAAAGAAATCAGATCAATCCGGAGCTGATCGTTAGTATCATATTTACAGTAACCACCGATATCACTAGTGAGTTTCCGGCAGTAGCCGCTCGCCAATTGGGGCTGGATTCTACTCCGCTAATGTGCTCCAGTGAAATCCCAAAACTCGGTTCTTTGCCCTTGTGCATTCGAGTATTGATGCATTTCCATACCAAATTATCCAAATCGGAAATTAACCATGTTTACCTAAGGGAGGCCGTGAAATTAAGGCCGGATTTAGTCAGTAATCAGTAATCAGAGAACAGTGACCACTACCGGCGGCAATCTTAAAAGGTATAAGGTCGCTGTTAGACCAGTGAAGACTGTTGCTTTCATGTATATTATGCCTTAACTGGATAGTTATTATTATGTTTAAGTTTTTATAATACCGAGAATGAGGGAGCGATCCGATTGGATATTGAGGAAATGATTAGAACTTGTATTGAAAAAATTCCTCCATACATACCGGGAAAGCCTATTGAAGAAGTGGAACGGGAATTAGGACTAAGCGGAGTAACTAAAATGGCCTCCAATGAAAACCCTTTGGGACCGTCCAAAGAGGTCCGGCAGGCTATTACTAATGCTTTGGACAAAGTCTTTTATTATCCTGATGCCAATAATTATTACCTTATTAAAGCCTTGGCCGAAGGACTGGGAGTAAATGAAGACCGGATTATAGTCGGTAGCGGGTTGGATGATGTTAACCGAATCCTGGCCGAAACAATCTTGAATCCCACCGACGAGGTAGTGATTCCGCAACCGACTTTTAGTATGTATCAGACCGTTACCTTGTTGATGGGCGCCAAACCAATCCTGGTTACAGGAAAAGGCTTGGGAAATGACCTTCAGGCTATAGCGGCGGCGGTCACCAAAAAAACGAAATTGATTTTTATCTGTAATCCGAATAATCCTACTGGGACTATCGTCAAAAATGAGGAATTGAGAAAGTTTTTAAAAGGGTTACCCAGGAAGATCCTGGTAGTGATCGACGAGGCTTATTTCGATTTTGCCGATGATCCGGATTTTCCTAATGGGATTGACCTTTTGCAAGAGGGTTTTGATAATATTATTGTTTTCCGGACATTCTCCAAAATTCACGGTATGGCTGGATTGCGGTTGGGTTATGCTGTTGCCGAACCTCAGTTGATTCAAAATATGTTAAAGGTGAAAGATCCCTTTAATGTCAACCTATTAGCTCAAGCTGCCGGGTTGGCGGCGCTGAAGAGTAAAAAACATGTACTTTTAAGTAAAGAATTGGTCCAAACGGGACGGCGTTTTTTTTATAAAGAACTGGATGAGTTGGGTATTGACTATCTTCCGACCCAGGCGAATTTTATTTTGATCAATTGGGGACGGGACAGTAAGGAAATTTATCAGTTTTTGCTCCAACATGGGATTATCGTCAGACCGACCCATTCCTTTGGATTACCCGATTATTTTCGAGTTACTTTCGGAACAGCCGAACAGAATGATCGGTTTTTCAGGGTATTACGGGAAGGGATAAAAAAGCTCAAGTCAGATAACAGATAATATCTGGATAATTAGCCACAGAGACACGGGACACAGAGGATAAAAAGAAGATAAAAACCTACTTTTCTTTTAAAATTAAATAAAGTTGGGAAAAATATATCTATGAGAATTTCAGAATTACTTGCGCCTTGCCTTTCAAATTATTGTCTTTTGGTTATTTAAAGGAGGAAGAATGAATGGAAAGTACCGCCACTATGACTAAGCAACCGTCACGGGAAGAGATACCCGAGGAGTATAAATGGAAGTTAACGGATATATATAGTTCCAATGAGGCTTGGGAGGCTGATTTTCTTCGATTAAAAGGGCTTTTAGGGGAGATCGCCGCTGAACAGCAAAGTTTTTTAAACTCGGCGGCTAATATTTTCACAGTCTTCCAACTTAAGGACAAAATCGGGATGGTCCTTGACAAACTATTCGTTTATGCCCGAATGCACAAGGATGAGAATAACGCAAACGCTGTATACCAGGGAATGACTGATCGGATTCAAAGTCTGGCAACCGAGGCTGGCGGCGTCATTTCTTTTATTGTCCCGGCATTGGTTACTTTAGAAATGGAACAACTGGGACAGTACCTGGCCCAACTACCGGAATTAAGGATTTATCAACGTTTTTTTGAGGAAATTCAGCGGCAAAAGGCGCATATCCTATCGGCAGCCGAAGAAAAGATCCTGGCTGAAAGCGCTGATTTAGCCGATAGTTCCGGCACTATCTTTGGAATGCTCGATAACGCCGACATTAAATTCCCCTTTGTTCGTGACGAGAATGGCGAAGCAGTGGAACTAACCAAAGGGCGTTATAGTAAATTTTTGGAGAGTCCGGATCGCCGGGTGAGGAAAGAGGCTTTTGAGGCGTTATACAGTAGTTATGGGAAGCTTCGTAACACTTTGGGAGCGACACTCAATTCGTCGGTAAAAGCGGATGTTTTTTACGCCCGGGCGCGGCGTTTCGATTCGGCCTTGCAGGCTTCGCTGGATGGGGATAATATCCCGGAAACCGTTTATGACCGATTGATTGAAGTGGTTCATAATTATTTGCCTGAGCTTAACCGGTATTTACGACTTCGTAAAAAAATGCTCGGTTTAGACGATTTACATATGTATGACCTTTATACTCCCTTGATTCCCGAGTATCGTAAGAATTACGAATACCAGGAAGCCAAAAAATTAGTATTGGAAGGCTTAAACCCATTGGGAGATCAATATATTAGCCTTGCCCATCAAGGTATGGAAAATGGCTGGATCGATGTTTTTGAAAACGAAGGCAAAACCAGCGGCGCTTACGCTTGGGGCGCCTATGAAACCCATCCTTACATTTTGCTAAACTATCAAGGGAAGATTCACGATGTCTTTACAATTGCTCACGAAATGGGCCATGCGATGCATAGCTATCATTCTAACCATGCACAACCGTATATTAATGCCGGATATCGGATATTTGTGGCTGAGGTTGCTTCAACCGTTAATGAAGCCTTATTGATGGAACATATGCTGAAAAAAGCCGGGGATCGGCTGGAAAAACAGTATTTGGTCAACCAATACCTGGAGCAGTTCCGGACTACCGTATTTCGGCAGACTATGTTCGCCGAGTTTGAAAAGCTGATCCATTACGAAGTGGAGAATGGCGGGGCTTTAACCACCGACTGGCTCTCCGAATGTTATCTGGACTTAAACCGGCAATATTACGGCCAAGAAACTGTGATTGATTCCGAGATCGGGCTGGAATGGTCACGGATACCCCATTTTTATACCGGTTTTTACGTTTATAAATATGCCACCGGTTATGCGGTAGCGATTGCTTTATCCCGCCGAATCTTGGAACAAGGTGAAGCAGCGCGCCAACAATATCTGGAGTTTTTGAAAGGCGGAGATTCGGACTATCCGTTAAATTTACTGCGAAGAGCAGGGGTTGATATGGAATCATCCGCTCCGGTGGAAGCCGCTTTGAACGTTTTTAAACAATTAGTGGATGAAATGGCGGAATTAGCGGGGATTCAGATCTAAGAAGCAGTGATCAGGGTCAGGTTAGCATTAGTAGAGCAGTAATAAATCCCATATGGAGGTGGAATTGGTGTTTAAAAAATTACGGAACCTATTTTTCACCGGTCTATTGGTCTTATTACCGGTTGTTATTTCACTAAAACTTGTTTTTTGGGGGTTTGAAAAAACCGACCAAATATTAGGAAACCTAATACAACAATTACTAGAAAAGTATTTTAATTACTCGGAGCCAATATATGGATTGGGTCTGGGGGTTTTAGTGATTTTGATTATCCTGACTGGAGTTTTCGCAAAAAATTACCTCGGAAAAAAGTTAATAGCTATTGGGGAAAGAATCTTAGATAAAATTCCCATCTTAAATACTATCTATAATGTTATCAAACAAGTTATTGAAAGTTTCTCCAAGGATAAAAATGCTTTTCAAAAGGTGGTTTTGATTGAATATCCCCGCGCCGGTATTTACAGTCCCGGCTTTTTAACCGGCGACGCGCCGACCGAAACTATGGACAAGACCGGTAAGCAAATGGTGAATGTATTTGTACCCACTTCTCCCAATCCGACCACGGGATATTTGGTTTTTGTTCCTATGGATGATGTGATTGTGCTTGATACGAGTGTCGAGGATGGTTTTAAACTATTACTTTCGGCCGGGGTTATCAAACCTAAATTTATCGGCGGATCTAATATATCTTAATAACCGTCGGCTGTCAGCTTCCTTTGTGACGGATTTGCCAATTATTTTCGCTGCTATGGAAGGTAAAATCAAACATATGTCGAAAAAAAATATGTCAAGCATTATAAATGTGATTTGAATTTGTTCATGCGATGGGGTGAGAAGATGGCTAAGGAAGTTTGGGAAAAAGTAAAAGAAGCTGAAGCGAAAGCCGCTAAAGCTATTGAGGACGCCAAACTTCAAAGTGTCGCAATAATCAAAAAGGCACAGGAAGAAGCTGCCGAACTGATTAAAGCGACAGAAAAACAAAGTATCGCGGATGGAGAGCGATTAGTAGCCGATAAGACCGCTCAGGCGAAAACTTTTAAAGAACAAAGAATAGCTCAGGTTGAACAAGAATTAAAAAATTTGCTCTGGACAAGTTCGGGGCGGACGGATAGAGCAGTTAATCTAATCTTGGAAAAGGTAGTGAGATAGATGAGCCTGGCTCAACTAAAGAAAGTTGAGATATATGGTCTTCAGGATGAACGCAACCAACTTCTGAAGGTAATACAAGAATTGGGACTGGTCGAAGTCGTCGAATATGGCGAAAATGACGAGAACCATGTTGATCTTCCTGAAATTATTCAACAAGAATCCCGAGAACAAAACGGAAGAATCGAGCGGAACCTTGCTGAAATCGGGCGAGCCCTTGGTGTGTTGGATCGAGTTGATCCAATTAAACCGACCTTGGTGCAGCAATTTGCGGGAGTAAAAACTTATCTTTCCAAAAGCGATTTCCACCGCTTGGCTGCGAACGAGGATCGTCTCAACCAAGTAGTTTCCGATTTATTAAAGGTTGACCGGGATTTAGCGCAAATTCAGGCTAAGAAAACCCAGTTGGAAAATTTACTGGAAACTTTTAGACCATGGCGCGGCTTAGACCTTACCGCCGTTGATTTGGAAGGGACGGACAATACTCAGATTGTTTTAGCCGCCTTTGAGGGCTCGGTTGAGTTTTTGCAGCAGTCTATAAGGCAGTTGGATACTCCGGTTTTAATGGAAGTTATTAATGAAGACGGGGTTAATTCACTTCTTTTATTGATATTCTTACGTTCCGACCAAGAGAATATTCTGACCGCATTAAGCGGGCATGGTGTAAACATCATAAACTTACCTTCCTTTGAGGGTTCAATCGCTTCCAAAATCACTCAAATCGAGCAAGATTTAAACAGACTGAGTCAATCGGAATCATTATTTAATGAAAGGATCATATCCCTGAGCAAGGATCGACCGTTGTTGCAAGTCTCTTATGATTCCTTACTAAGTGAGAAAGAGCGGCTTTTAGTGACTGAGAGATTAACCCATAGTGAACGGAGCTTTGCGGTAAAAGGATGGATAGTCGCTAAAAAATTGCCGCTTTTGCAGGAACGATTTTTGAAAACGAATCTAAAGTATGTATTAAGGACGGAAGATCCGGCTGAGGGGGAAGTGACCCCGATTGCGCTCGAAAACAAATCATTAATTACTCCTTTTGAATATTTGGTGCAGAGTTTTAGTTATCCTTTAAGCCATGAGGTGGATCCAACCCCGGCGATCGCTCCTTTCTTCTTTATCTTTTTTGGAATCGCAATGGGTGACGCCGGATATGGTTTGATTTTATCTTTGATTTGCGCCTTATTTTTAGTTAAATTAAAAATGGGCCCCGTAGGTAGGAAACTTTCCTGGATGTTTTTGTTTAGTGGTTTTGGGGCTATTATTTTCGGACTGATTACCGGTAGTTTACTCAGTTTATCAGGTTTGGAATTTGGTTTTTTTAAACCGCTGGAAAGTCCGATTGTGTTATTGGTGATCGCTTTAGGATTAGGATTTGTTCAATTGAATTTCGGGATAATTATTAGCGCTTTGGGGGATATCAAGGCTGGCCGCTGGATAGATGTTATTTGTAATCAAGGCTTCTGGTTATTGTTTTTAAATAGTGTAGTATTAGTGATTGCAAAGGAACCATTAGGGTTGGCTCAATATGCTACTAGTCTGAACTATCTGCTGTTGGTGGCCACTGTGGGATTGGTTTTGGGAAATACCAGAGGAAAAAAAGGGATTATCAATAAACTACTGGCAATTCCCGGCGGATTCTTTCGAATCTATGGAGCGGTGGGCTTTTATAGCGATGTCCTTTCCTATTCCAGATTAATGGCTTTGGGTCTTTCCGGAGGCGTTATGGGAGGAATTATGAATCAATTAGCTTGGCTAGTTGTGGAAAACCTTCCTATAGTCGGATGGCTTTTCGGGGCGATGATCTTTTTATTCGGACATGCTTTGAATTTAAGTTTAACCATCCTGGGAGCCTATGTCCATTCCAGTAGATTACAGTATTTAGAATTTTTTGGCAAGTTTTATGAAGGTGGAGGCAAACCCTTAACACCTTTAAAGCAAGAACATAAATATACTTTTGTCGTTAACGAAAGGGAGGCATAATTATGGATGCGAATTTAGGTCTTTATGTAGCTTACGCCGGTATAGCCGTGGCGGTTTTATTTGCCGGTTATGGTTCGGCTCAAGGTGTTGGGTTAGCCGGTCAGGCTGCTTCCGGGGTTATAACCGAGGACCCGGGAAAATTCGGAAAGTCGATTTTATTGGTAGCTATGCCGGGTACACAAGGAATTTATGGATTTGTAATCGGGATGCTAATGTATTTAAAAATCGCGGCATCACCGGATGTTTCCCTTGCAACCGGGTTGCAATATTTAATGGCCGGATTTCCAATTGGAATTGTCGGATGGTTATCAGGAGTTTGGCAAGGAAGAGTCTTAGTGGCAGCCATGGGTATACTCGCCAAAAGACCTGAGGAATCAACCAAAGGTATTATTTATGGCGGTTTGGTTGAGACCTATGCAATTTTGGCTTTTGTTATTTCGTTTTTCTTAGTAAACAACATTAAATAAGGAGCTTATGTGATGGATGATCTTCAAGCCCTTACCGAAAGCATAATTTCCAAAGCAACTGATGAGGCTGCTTCGATAGTGGCTAATGCCAATCAAGAGGCAGAGGAGATTGCAGCGGCGGCCAAAACAAAAGCTCTGGAAGAAGCAAAAAAAGTAGCTGTTGAGTATCAACGTAGGGCCGAAGCCGAGGAACGTCGCATCAAAATTGAAGCGGAGCTGGAAGGTAGAAAAATGGCGCTTACCAGCAAACAGCAGTTGGTAAGCGACGTTTTTGAAAAAGCTCTGCAGGCGTTGAAAAGTTTACCGCCGGAAAAAAGAATCCGGTTTTTAGCCGGACGTTTGGCCGAAGCCGGTATGCAAGGCGGCGGAGAAGTGATCGGCGCCGGATCACCCAATGAATGGACCGCGATCATTTCCGCAGCCAATGAAATGATCGCCCGTTCCGGGAGATCGGTCCAATTGACACTTTCCAAAGAAAAACCGGATTTTGACGGCGGATTTATCTTAAAAGGGCCGAACTATAGGGTTGATTGCACCTATCAAGCTATTTTAGAGGAAGATCGGGAGGCTTTAGTCCCGGAGATTGCTGACTACTTGTTTAAACAAGAGAAAGGGTGAACCAATGCGGGAACGTAATTTTGCTTATGCAGTCGGCCGCATTCGCGCTCTTGAAACCAAACTGTTTGACCGCGCCAGGATTGAGAGGCTGAGTGAAGCCTCCGGCTTAAATGAAGTCATTTCCGGATTGGCGGAATCGGAATACGGCCCGGCAATCGCCAATTTAAAAGATCCGGCTCAGTTTGAAAATGCTTTGAATGCTGAATTGGCCAGGGTAATCAAGTTGGTTTCCGACTTAGCCGACGGCGCTTCGGAGTTAATGGTTTTCGTTTACCGTTACGATCTGCTAAATTTGAAATTGATTTTAAAAACGGAAAATGGCAATCCTACCGGTTTGTCCCGCTTAGGGAACTGGGACCCCGATTGGCTGGTCCAAAAATTGAATGAAAACGATCTGACCGACTTGCCTGAAGTATTCCGGCAGGCTATTAACCGTTCCAAAGAAGCTTTTAAAGCTACCGGCGATACTCAGGAAATTGACCGGATCATGGATGAGGCCTGGTTTAGCTATGGTTACCAAACGTTGAAAGAAGGCATCTCCAGTCTCCTTTTTAACTGGTGGGTGGCTTTGATCGATCTGACCAATCTACGTACCTTTATCCGGTTACGGATTATCGGTTCGGGGTTTGGCGAGTTGCAAAGGTTCTTCGTTGATAATGGGACTATTAATATTGATGATTTTAAGGAGTTATGGGATCAAACCAACGAAAAGATCGCCGTTTGGCTTGGAAATACCAATTATTCAAAGTTGTTGGCTGAAGGAACAGCTTCGATTATTTCGCTGACCCAATTGGAACGGGAATACGACAATTTTCTGTTGGATCTGATCGCTTCGGCGAAGATGGTTGCTTTAGGAATTGAACCCCTGGTGGGATATTTATTGGCCAAAGAAAACGAGGTCAAATTACTCCGGATTATTCTGGTGGGTAAGGCCAATCAATTAACTAACCCGGAGATAAAGGAGCGTTTGCGACGTGCTTACGCATAAAATTGCCGCGATCGGCGAAGAAGATATCATTTTAGGATTTAAAGCATTGGGGATCGAAATTTATCCGGCGACATCGCCGGAAGCGGTTCCTGAAATTTTGGAACGCCTTGTCGAGACTGACGAATACGGCATTATTTTTATGACTGAATCCATAGCTGACAAGGTAGAGCAAGTAATGGCCGACATTGGGACCCGGCCGCTGCCGAGTATGGTTTTTATTCCAGGGAGTCAAGGAAGTCAAGGATTTGCTATGCAAAGGATTCGTAAGATTATTGAAAAAGCGGTCGGCGCAGATATCCTGTCAGGAAAAGAGGTTGAATAATCAATGGGAGTAGGCATAATTACCAGGGTTTCCGGACCATTAGTCGAAGCCGAGGGCATGAGTGAGGCTAAGATGTATGAAGTGGTCCGGGTCAGCGACAAAAGACTGATTGGCGAAATTATCGAATTACGTGGCGATAAAGCTTCGATTCAAGTTTATGAGGAGACTACCGGCCTGGGACCGGGAGAACCGGTATACTTGACCGGAGCGCC
>JAAYEK010000250.1 GCA_012728785.1 Bacillota bacterium
CAAAAAATATTCCAAGTTTACCTCAACCCAGTCCCGAGCAGCCACCGGTCCTGGCCCATCATTGGGCCGATGTTGGTCATAGGTCATGACTATCACGCCGTCGCCTATTTCGCCCAACCGGCGGTAATCATAGACTTCCTTGGTAGGTTCGGCCCAGTCCACATAAGGAAAAACCGCAATATAAAGCTCTTTTTCAGCTAAAACCTCTTTCACTGCTATGCAAAATTGGGTGAACTCATCCTTTAAAACGGGATTGAGATATTCAAAATCCAAGCAAATACCGTTAGGGTTAACTCTTGCGACGTAGGCGGCAATGGAGTCAAGGGCGTTTCGCCGGTAGTTTTTATTGGTCAGAATTGATGAACCGTTTTTACCAGAACTAGAGGTTACCAAAACAGCAAACTCGAGTCCAGTTTGAAGGAGATAATCCACTGTATCAGAGTTGGTCTTGTCCCAGTTAACCATCCCGTCCGCCTTAAGGCCAAGCCAGACCGGGCTTACCAAGTCCACTTTTTCCTTGACATCCTTTAACCTACCTAAGGAACCGGTATAAATCCCGCCCCAACCTTCTTCGTAAAAAGCTAGGATTTTCGGTTTCAAAGATCTTTCGGGTTGTTTAGTTTCTCTTTTAGATAATTCATGAAAGCCTTGAAAAAAAGCAACGATTAGAAACAGGCCCCCGAAAAAGATTATTGATTTTTTCATGGTTACCCTTACTTTTCTCCGTAAGAATTCTGATATATTTTCCCAAATTGCAATTCTTCTCTTTGATGCCCTTTGATTTGCCGATCCGGATATCCAATAGCAATTATAGACTCCACTTTGATATTGGGCGGGATCATCAACACTTCCCTGACAAACTCTTCCGCAGTTTTTGTCTCTGTCTGCATCCGCTCACGGATCTGAATCCAGCAACTCCCCAAACCTAATGCTTCGGCTGCCAGGGAAATATAGATGGCAGCGATGGACGCGTCTTCAATCCAAACATCACATTTTTGAGGATCGGCGCAGACAACCACCGCCAGGGGCGCACCTTTTAAAAATGAAGACCCATGCTGTTTTGCTTTTGCTAACCCGGTAATCAGGTCCGGATCATCGACGACAATAAATTCCCAAGGATTCAACCCTCTTGACGAAGGCACCCTGAGAGCCGCTTCAACAATTTGAGCCACCTTTTCCGCTTCAACCAGCTGCGGCAGGTATTCTCTAATACTTCTTCGTTTCCCAATCAGTTTAAAAAAGTCCATGGTAAACTGTCTCCTCTCAGTCACGATCTTACTTTTAGGTAACTTAATATATAATCAGTTTATATTGCAAATTTTACCCATTCGATTTTTCCAAATATAACAAGGTCTCTTCAGCTATCTCCTTAATACTGCTGTTTTCTTTCATACATAACATGTTATCAAAATGTTAAAAATAGCTCCCCGGCATGGCCGCCGAGGTCTGTGTGGATTATACGATTAAAGGCGCCCTAAACCGCGGATACCAAGTCTATGTAATACGCGACGCCATTCTAGCCCTCTTCGGCAAAGAGTCCCTAGAAAAAATGCTCCAAAAATATGAGGATTCGGGAGGGAAGGTTATAACCCTGGACGAGTTTTTGAGGGTGGAGGAGTAAGGATGGCAAAGACCATTCCGTAAAGAAGTCCGATAGCCCTCTGAAAGCTTGGATTATTAATCTCCCGCTAAACCTAACAACCATATGTCAGGTTTAGCGGGAGATTTAGTTTTTCCTTTTACGTTTCTTCTCTTTATACAGGATATTATCAGCCTGGCTCATCAAATTTTCTAATGATACAGATTCGTAGCTTTGAAATGGGACAGCCCCAATACTAATTGATAACTGATAAGGCTTTCCTGATTGGAGATTATATTCCTTAGTAAATTTAGATAGCCTTTCTTCAATTTTTGGCAATATGTTTAAGCTCGAATCAGTTGCTAATATTGTAAATTCGTCGCCCCCAAGCCGCGCTATTATATCCGATGCCCTAAAGGTTTTAGCCAAAATTACTCCCACTGCTTTTATTGCCAAATCTCCTTCGTCATGTCCGTATTGATCATTAATCTGCTTAAGATCATCAATATCAACAAAAAACAACAGGCCGTTTTTGCCCCGCTTCCGAGCCAGGCGCAAGTTCTGGTTAGCCAAATTCATAAAGCCTCTCCGGTTATAAAGGCCGGTAAGTTCATCGGTTTGTGAAATATTACTCAACTTTTCATTGTACTCTGCCAGTTCTTTAACCGCCTCTTGCA
>JAAYEK010000251.1 GCA_012728785.1 Bacillota bacterium
AAGATTGTCAAGGGAAATGCGGAAAATCGATGAATTCAGCGATTTAGGTTGACAATGTTTTGTGTCAAGTTGTAGATAAGAGAAAAGCCCGGTATGATTTAATCTCATACCGGGTATTTTTATGTGATTTGGGTGTTATTTATATTGTGATTGCCGCCACACATCACCAAAACCAGATAAAGGATAGTGTGATTTGAGTATGTGATCTGATATATATTTATGAGCGTTTTTTTCTGCTTGTTCGCTCGTTGTCCAGCCGTATAGTTTATCTTCTTCGCCTTTGAACTTACTATATTCCGGATTATAGAGGCCAAATGTTTCGTAGGTTTTTTTGGCGGGTGAGTATTGATTAAGGTTTGTTCGTGTAGAAGTAGATTTGGAGTTTTGTTTTCTACGATTATAAAGTTTTTTACGTGCTTGAAATTTATTCTTTTTCATAATTATCCTCATAAATAAAAGGAATGTTTAGTATGCTGATAAAAGTATAGGGTGTTTTGGTGGTTGTTTCAAGATTTTGTAATATTGGATAATTTGATTTGACATTCCAACCTTTTTCCCTTAATTATGTGTAGTTGCGTGAAATGTATATCTAGAGTAGATTGGGGGATTAAATTATGTTGCCTGATTTTAAAGCTGAAGTTGATATGGATGTTGCGGTAACTGGATTGATTAAACGTAAAAATGGAAGGTTTGGTTTTATTTTGATTGGTACGCCGCAATGTGGATTTTGTGGTGGCATGTATTATAATGATGGTGATGGAATTGCAGCTTGTTTTAATTTGTATGGGTCTTTTGTTAAATGGATGCCGCTGGAGTATGTGTTTGGTTGGGAGAGAGCAAAAAATATTAGGAAGGAGGGGCTTATTGAAGAGAGTATTAATGATATGAGTACTGGGGCAAATATTGGGGTGCCTGAGGAGCTAATTGCTGGGTTGCTTTGGGAGATAGGTGATTGTGTTTTTGATGTGGGTGTTGGTGGTGTTTTGTGGAAGGAGGGTGATGTTAGTATTGAAGATATGAAGAGAGAGTTTTATCTTACACGCGAGGAAAGAGCAGAAAAAGATAAACGTAATTTAGAATATCAAGCAGAAGAAAGGAAGAATTTTAGGGAAAAGTCGTATTGGGGTAGATTGAATAAAAAGTATTCATTGGTATCGTATATGATTTTTGGATTTAGGTTTAATTGGTGATAGTTTACTCCTCCTTCGTAGTATTGAGGCGTTGTTTATTTTGGTAAAGTAGGGTTAAAAATGGCTGATTTGGTTGCTAAAGAGTTTGTTGAATTTGAATTGCCTAATGGTAGGGTTGTAAATATTGGGCCGTTGAAGCAGGCTAATTTTGATAATATTTCAAAATGGATTCGTTTGAGGTATATGCAGAATATTCGTTCTGTAATGAGTGGTCTTTCTTCACAGGAGCAGGAATTGATTTTGGTTCGGGCGGCTAAGGATGCTGCGTTGATGTCGGTTAGGACAGAAGAGGGATTACAGGTTTTATATGAGTCGGTTCACGGTTATGCTCGACTTTGTTATGAAATGATACAAAACCCAACGATTTCTTTTGATGAATTTGACGCGATTATTTTCCCCGATGAAACAAATTATAGTAAACATGCCGGTGTATTGAATGATATGTTTTTTGCAGTTTATGATAAGTTGTTTTTTGAGAATATTACGTCAATGCTTACAAATGGGGGTATGGGGGAAGTGTTAAAAGATATGGATAAAGAAGAGGAAGTGGTTAAGGAGGATGAAAAAGAAGAAAAAGTAGATCAAAAGAGTGAAGAAGTTAAAGAAAATGAGACGAAAGATTAATTTGTTTTGTGTTTTGTTCGTTTTGTTTTTTGGCGGTGAGTGGTTGGGGTTGGTGGTGAGTTGGTCGGTTCTTTTGTGCTTGGTTGTCGCCATCTTTTCTGTAATTGGAGAGTTGATATAGAACGTAAAACCAGGTAAAATAAGCTAGTCAGTAATATTTTTGTCTTTAATCTAGTCTG
>JAAYEK010000252.1 GCA_012728785.1 Bacillota bacterium
GGGTAACGCCCATCGAAAGACGGCCCTGGATAAAACCCTTCTTTTTCGTGGATGAACCGGACTTTGTGATCTTTGCCGGCATTCAGTTTTCAGCAGAATCGGCTTAAATGATAAATAATTACCCCATAACTCTTTGATCATTTCCGCTGTTGGACGCTGTAAGGGTTCCGGATTGAACATCGCCAACACCATTTGGGTCAATTCACAAGGAATATCAGGGAAGTATACTCGAGGGTCTAATGTGGTTCCATTCGTAATCGCCCGGTTTGGCCAGCCCTTATGTAATTGGAACGGTGTTTCTCCGGTCATGAAGTAATAAATTATCAAACCAAGATAAAAAACGTCCCCGGCAGGTCCCAGAGGCTGATTTTGATAATCTTCCGGCGGACGGGAACGTTCTAAAGCAATCGGTAGATTGACGAAAGGTTTGGCCAAATATCCCAATGGTTTTGGAGCAAGCATAAAGACCCCTTTATTATCGACGAATAACCGGGTCCATTCTGGTCGGCCAACAACTAAACCGGCTTGATGCCACAAATAATAGGAGCAAATCAATGGGAAAAGAGCTCCCATTTTTTCGATAAGCGGTCGTCTTTTTTCTAACTCCGAGCTAACTAGATATTGGCCTTTGCGTTCTTTCCAACCTAGCCAGCAACGGCTTTCGTTATAGATCGGCCCAATTACTCCAAGTATAGCTTGGTCTTGGCCTTCGTCAATCAAGTTCCTACGGTTTTCAATGTCCTGCCGTAGTAAACCGATTAGGCTACCCCTCAACTTAGTGGCAAACGGTTCAAATCGGTAATACCGACCGGTAGATTGATTTATCACAAGTTGAAAAATGATTCCGGCCTCAGCCTGTTCACCCAAGAAAAGCCATTCACTCAAAATCCTACCACCTCTTAGTAGTAGGATAACCAGATTCGCATAAATATATTGGATCTTAATACCCGAAATAAGCCCCTCCGATTGAGATCAGAACCGAATCTTGAGTAATTAAAACTTATGTTGATAACCTAAAGTAAAACCGGAATTAGTTCTTTCCAAAGCTCCTCCAGAATATGAAACATCCCGTAATCCAAATACAAACAACCCTCCATCACTAATAGCGTATTTGAATTTTATCTCATACTTGCTTATTTTACCGTCCTCTCCGATATCATGCTTATTTACTTTTACAGATCCGGACAGGGAAAAATAGTAATTTAAATCAATTGCAAATTTTTCGGTAATTAAGTACTTAAACTCCGGGCCAATTAACGTTCCTAAAGTTTGTATTGTAACGTCACTTTTATCAGTTAACGAAAAAACAGAAATTACCGGATCCAATTTATATTTCTTCTTATCTAGAACCCGAAACCCAAACTTCAAATTAATAAAATTTTGTGAAGTTTTGGAGCCGCCAATATATGCGGCAGATGAACCAAAGCCAAATTCGGCTCCGGATAAAAAGTTCTTTTCACTGAGATAATTAACACCAACTGCTACTAAGTTATAATCGGTAGAAACATCCCCAGTCTCGGTTCTCCCTGAATGGAGGTAATCAAGATAAAGGTCAAACTCGTTAGAAGCCATTACCTTGTTCGAAAAGAAAAAAACCATGCTTGTTAAGATAAATATTTTTAAAATGTTTTTCATTAATATCTTCCTTTCAATCTGAAGTTATACTGCTCAATTTTTCTATTTATATAGTTAATTATTGATTAACGCCAATTTCTAGATAATAAATGCAACACTAATAGTTACCTACAACATTTGTCGGTGAATTCAACTAATTACTTTACAAATATCTACCGAATAATTGGTTATTGCTTGAGTTAATTTTTTTGAATTTTATCGGTTTAATATTTTTGATCGAAAGGAGCACATCACCTAAGTTCTAAAAATAATAAAGGAGTTCCAACGTGGGTAGCTAATATTATATATGGATTTATCTGGCTTCAACACCTTAGTGGGAGATAATATAAAAAATGAGCCTTATTTCTAGTCTCCGTCAATTTTTTTATCCACCCGAATTTAGGATTAAATCGCTTAAACCTTATGATTTGAATACAATTATGAAGGTGGTTGCCAACCTACCCGATAAAGGATTGTCATCCTCTATTAGTGAAGAATCAATCCGCTTTTTATCCGATCTTAGCCTCTGTCTCTGGCGTCTCGAAAAAAAAACGACCAAACCCGGAAGCGATGAGCCTTTAGAAAAGATGTCCAGCGCTTACTCATCTGTATCTTCAGTTTGGAATATTTTGATTCAAGCCGGAGTAACAGTTCGTGAATATACCGGTCTGTTATATGATTCCGGATTTCCATTGAATGTGGTTGGTTATCAGGAAGTGACGGGGATATCAGAGCCAACAGTACTGGAAACAATTAAACCCACGATTTTTCTTCATGGCGAACCGGTCCAGTACGGTGCTATAATAGTGGGGATTCCCCCGCGTTAAGGATGGACCCAATGAACCTAAGATATTCAGTAAATGATATAAGTAATGAAACAACTGAATCTTTTTCTCAAGCCGACTCTGCCATCAGCTTGCTCGGCAAAACCCTTTTGCCTAAGGCGGCAGAATTAGCGCGAGCCGGTAAATACTTAGACGCGGAATGCTTGTTGGAACATTTAATTCATGAAGGTAATGAGTTACCCGAAATTTTTGACTTAATGGCTCGGATTCGCGCCCAACAAGGACGATTGTTGGAAGCCCAATCTTATTGGGCCGATGCGATTCAACTTAGTAATACCAAAGAGTTTTACCGGTCTGCTTTAAAACGAATTGAACATTTACAAACCGGACCGCCTTGGATGGGAAAAATTAGACCGGTATTAGTCAGTTTGACCATGTTCTTGACTTTAAGCATCATTATCGGCGCTGCCCTTCCTTTATTGGCGAAAATTAAAAAACCCAATTACAATCATGTGATTACGGAAAATAAAACAGCGCCCGTTAAAACTCCCCCCCAAGTTACAATCATGATACCGGGTACACGGGTCAATTTAAAAGCTGATCATATAGAACTTACTTTTGATAACGGTTTATTTTCACTAAAAACCGATCTCAAACCCGAAGCCAAAGTGATGCTGGATTTGTTGGCGGAACAGTTGCATCCTTATAAAGGAAAAATCCAGGTTAATGTCGAAGGACACACTGACGATCTCCCAATTTTAACCGGTTGGATTTTTCAGGATAACGTTTCCTTGGGAATGCAGCGGGCTGTTACGGTCATTGATTATCTAAGATTAAAAGGGCAATTACCGGCAAAGATGTTCAAGGCCAGCAGTGTTGGGGAATTACACTCCCCCTACCCCAACGATACGCCCGATAATCAAATGCGTAATCGAACCGTAGTGATTCGAATCGCTAACCAATAAGATTTGACTCAACTTTTACACCAACATGACCGGACTATTCAAATAATCCACATTAGAAAAACAAACCCGCTTGAAATCTCAAGCGGGTATCATTTTAAGCTGTTTAATGAGTATTATTTTTTAACTGCTTCTTTTAAGGCTTTGCCGGCTCTAAATACAGGAACTTTTCGGGCCGGAATATTAATGGGTTTTCCGTTTTGCGGGTTACGGCCTTTGCGGGCTTCTCTTTTTCTAACCTCAAAACTGCCAAAGCCAACTAAAGTCACTTTGTCCCCTTTGGCCAACGCGCCGCTGATCGATGCTACGACAGCATCAACTACTTTTCCGGAATCTTTCTTAGTCAATTTGGTCTTTGCTGCTACTTTGTCAATAAGATCGGTCTTAGTCAAGAAATATCGCCTCCTTATTTTTTGTCGGTATTTTAAATAAAACCTCGCTCAAAATTGTA
Organism: Bacillota bacterium; assembly: GCA_012728785.1. Classification (GTDB taxonomy): domain Bacteria; phylum Bacillota; class UBA4882; order UBA8346; family UBA8346; genus JAAYHS01. Next base: position 3,813 of record JAAYEK010000252.1, read on the forward strand.
GATCACCGACAAATTAATATTCGGAAGATTTTTGATTAAACTTTATACTATTGACAAAGGTTTTTTAAGATTCTTTCACATTTTTACGCCGCTTAGCTCGGTTTTATTATGGAAACTTCGATTATACTTGTATTTTTATGTTTACCATGCGGATCTTATTCTTAAATTATATTTTCGACAATCTTTTTAAACATCATCATAAAGCTTTTCCTTTCCGCATCATTTTCCAGATTTAAGGACTTTATCAAGCACCTGCTCTTCTCCTATGATTTATCATTTTTAATTTGTTTAACCTGGCCTCCAAGTCGGGATGCCCCAATAACCACCTAAAAATTTTTCCGAATTTAACCGGAGAGGCCACCCTTATCAGTGCTTGGGCCATTTCCTCCGAACCTCCTAACTTTAGGGCGACCGCCCTATCCGCCTGATACTCCTGAAACCGCGCCAACACCTGGTAGGCTAGTAATGCCGTGACCCAATACAATCCAAAGATAGGCAAAGGGATCTCCGGAAAATCCTCCGCTAAGGAAGAACCCAAAAAAATCAACCCCATGATGATAATGACTCTCAACTCCAAGTGACGTTTTTGAAAATGAGCGCATTCATGGCCGACAATCATCCGTAAGCTGTCCTGTCCTAATGAATTAATCATGGTTTCGGTAAGATAGATATTTTTCATAAAAATCCCAGTGGCATAGGCATTGATTACCCCTTCTAACTTCCAAATCCTAACCTTCCCGATCCTAACTTTAAACTTATCGGCAACCTCCCTGACCAGCCCCTCTACTTCGGGATCAGCCGGAACCATTCTCAGTCTCCTTACCCAAAGGGCGATTAACTGCAAACCAACTAACAAGGCAACCGCTCCAGCTTCCAACCCCCATCGGTATACTTTGGGAAAACTTTCGGGAACCAGAGGCAAATAATAATCGTCCAATCTTAAAACTAACAATATATTAATAACAAATAGCCAAAAATACCCGTATTGCATCAGGTAGGAACCGAATCCCGAACCAATTCCTTTAGTCTTCCGATCCATTCGGTAGGTCAGATAAAGCATTCCTAATAAATACCCCGCTAGTAAGGGGAAGTTAACCAGGTCCCCCAGCAAATATGCAGCGAGTAAAGGCCGCGACCGGTTCAACCATAACCAAAGCGGCCATTTCACCTCAAGGGAAACCAACCCGATAATTGCTAAAATATTAACAGTCCGAAAAACCATCATCACTCTAAACTGTCGTTCCTGAAACCTTACCGAGCCGGGTTTGGGAATCAACCGATAAACAACCCCCAACAGCCCCCAAGCCAATATAAGATAGGCCATTTTTAATCCTATGATAGTCCAGCCGGTATTCAATTCAACTTCACCCGTTTCCCCGCGATCTTAACCTATTTAAAATGATCATCAACTCCGACTTCTAGGTCGACCGCTGCTTTTAGAACAACTCCAACTGCTTCCCCTTGCTCTGCCTGGTCCACTCAACCTTATCCAAGAGTTCCCGGGGTAGCATCCTTAAAAAACGGGATACTTCCACCGGGACCATTGAGCCTGATTTCAGCCTGAATTGAGAATTTACTAAATATAACCTTTGCTCGGCCCTGGTCACCCCTACGTAAAAAAGACGTTGTTCTTCTGCGATTGCTTCCAGATCTTCCTCATCCCCATAAGGGAGCAGTCCTTCTTCGACTCCCACGACAAATACCACCGGAAACTCCAAGCCCTTGGCTGCATGTAAAGTTGACAGAGTAATCATTTCCGTTCCGGTGGTCTTATTGCCTTTACGGGTCAAGTCGGCTTCCTGGGCCAAGGGAAGAAACTCCAACATCTCCCCGATACTTTTATAATTCTCACTGATCCTTCGTAATTGTTCCATCTCCGGTTCAAGACCCAAATCGTTCCGAATAATCCAGTCCTCAATAACCTCCGGGCTTTTCCTTTGCAATTGTCCCCGATAATAATCGGCTACACCGAAAAACTGCCGGAGTTTCATGGCGGTCGCTTCTGAAAAATCAGTAAATATTAATGAATCCGGCTCGATCCTGGTTTCCTTGGTCCGGTTCTCATCCAAATGACTAATCATACTGGTCACTTCGGCGCCGTTCAAATTCCAACGGGGATACCGTAAGGCTGAACGTAGCCAAAAAAGGTCTTCCGGATCAGTCAAATACCTGAAGAAGGTTAAAAACTCTTTGACCGGCGAAGCCTCTAACGTCAAATCGGAACCACTAACCCGGTAGGGAAGTCCGGCAGCCGTTAGAGCAATTTCTAAGCTCTCAGCTTGCCGCCCAGTCCTATAAAGAACCGCCATCTCACTCAAGGAAAATACGTCTTCCGCTATTGGGTCCCCTTTACTTCTACGTCCATGGGCTGAGATCATAGTCGAACCGCCTAAAAGCCGGACAATTTGATTCGCAACCGTTTGCGCGGCCGCTTTCTCACTGGGAGTCTCATACCAGATAATTTTCGACCCGCTCTTCCCTTGAGCCGATTTTAACTCAACTTGCCGGTCTCCTTTAGGGATTAGGGCATTTGCTGCATTAAGCACCTCAGTACAGGAACGAAAGTTTTGGGTCAATTTATAAGAAACCGTTTCCGGAAAATCCTGCTTCATTTGAGTGAAGAACTGGTTGTTGGAACCGCGAAAACCGTAAATCGACTGGTTCGGATCGCCGATCACCATCAGACTTTGGCAATCTCCGACCCATAATTTGACCAACCGGTATTGGATGAGATTCAAGTCTTGAAATTCATCCACCAGTACCTGTTGAAAACAGCGTTTATAAGGCTGTAACCACTCGGGGTTATCTTCCCAAAGATCTGCCATTTTAGGGATCAAATCGTCAAAGTCCCATCTCCGGTAACGTCTGAGATTTTGCTGATAGGCTTGGTACAGCTTTATCGCTGCCGGTGGAAGATTAGGTTCTGCTTCCCACAAATATTTATTCTTTAATAGAGTAAGCGCTAAGGAAGCTTCCCGAGCCCGGAGGGGAATCCGCTGTTCTCTCAAAGTCTCCTCAATTAATGATTTAGAGCCAATATTATCAATGAGTTTAATTTCTTGAGACTCCGGATCCTGTCGTAAAATCTTCCAAGCTAGACTATGAAAAGTACCCAAGTTTAACCGGTTTAACTTCCGGTCCCCCGCTAATAATTTGGCGAGACGCATTTTAATCTCATTAGCCGCCCGATTGGTAAAGGTTACTGCGGTAATCTCCGCTGGGTCTACTCCCGCTTCCTGAATCAAGTAAACAATCCGCTCCACCAAGGTTTTGGTTTTACCCGTTCCCGGACCGGCGCTCACTATTATTACTTGAGCGGTTGATTTTACGATTTCATCCTGTTCCTTGCTTAGTCCGGTATGTAAAGCATCGTTAGCGGTTACTTTCAACAGACTCTTTGCCTCACTAACCACTTCCGCCGTGGCCTTACGAATCCCAGCTTTTCGTCGGACTGCCGAACCCTGTTTTTCTTCAAAGAGAGCCGCCTGTCCCAAAAGGGCTTGACGGTCGTCTTCCCGCAAAAGAGAAACTATTCCGTAGGCACCGTCATACCCCGGTTTGACCTCAACTGCTCCTGCACGGAGCCTCCGAACGGCTTCGGCTATTAGCGGACCTGCCGTCCCAGCAATAGCGTCTATGTCGGTCTCTCTCAGAATGGTTAATTCCGGCCCAAATTTTTGTAATAGGTCATAATATGCATTAGTGACTTTTTGTGAATTCCGACCCATGTTGAAGGCCGCACCGACAACTTCAGCAAGGGGAACCAGACTTTGATAGGGTTTGGCCCCTTCCGGACGGAAACCTTCCGGCCGATCCGCCAATGAAGCGACCCGGTGTAAAACTCCGACGGTTACTTTACGACCGCAAACCGGGCATAGACCTTGATTTGTGATGGTATCCTCAGGTTTCCAAGCAACTTCACAATTACGGTGCCCATCATAATGATACTTGCCTTCTTCGGGGAAGAATTCGATGGTGCCGACAAAACCACCGCAGTCTTTATTTTCAAATGCTTTTTTTATTCCGTCATATGTAAAGTCGGTCTCGAAAAGATTGGCTTCCCGACCCAGATTTTGAGGGTTATGGGCATCGGAGTTGGAGACTAGGGTATAACGGTCCAAAGCCGACCAACGCCAGTTCATAGCCGGATCCGAGGAGAGTCCGGTCTCCAGGGCATGAATGTATTGGGTGAGGTCTTCATAACACTCATGGATATCGTCAAACCCGGAATTGGACCCAAAAACCGAAAAATGGGGGGTCCAGATATGGGCCGGGATATAAATCACCTCCGGGCATTCCTCTAAAATCAGACTGAAGAGATCATGGCTGTCCATGCCCAAAATCGGTCGTCCGTCGGAACGAATATTCATACCCAAATCTGCCAGCCGATCGCTGATTCGCCCGGCGACTTCCAAAGAAGGCAGAATAATAAGATGATGGACCTTGCGAACCCGTCCGTTCTTCTTATAAATGGTGCTCAACTCGCCGCTGACTATAAACCGCGCCTCCGGCTGGTCCGGGATCTCCGGGGCCATAGCTTCTTTAAGCTTATAAAAACCAGGCTCCGCCGGGATCAGCGCCTCCTTCAATTCCTGACGCCAGCCGGGATGGGTAAAGTCTCCCGTTCCAACCAGGGAAATCCCTTTAAACCCCGCCCAACGGCCGATGCTCCTAGGATTCAACTCCTTACTGGTCGCCATTGAAAAGTGGGAGTGAATATGAAAATCAGCCACCCATGCCAAAATTAGACCACTCCTTAAATTAGGTGATATCTTTTAATTCATCTCATAGTTTTCCTCACTTCCTATTAATCTCCTGCCGGTTAGAGATTACAATCACAAAAACCCGCCGGATTAGGGCGGGTTAGTAATAATCATGCAAGAAATATTATCGGCTTGTTTCAGCCGCTACCAGGCCTAAAGCCCCATATTTCTCCCTTAACCGCGGTTTTTCAATCTTACCGGTGGGATTACGCGGCACTTTATCGAAGATAATTTTACGGGGACGCTTGTAACGGGGCAGGGAAACGCAATAGGTTTCGATATCTTCCTCATTACATTGGTAACCCGGTTTTAACTCAATGATTGCTGCTGCGATCTCACCCAGCCGTTTATCGGATAATCCAATGACTGCCACATCTTTGACGGCCTCATGAGCCCGGAGAAAATCTTCGATTTGGACCGGATAGATATTCTCACCGCCGGTGATGATCACATCTTTTTTCCGGTCTACCAAATAAATAAAACCATCTTCATCCCTCCGGGCCATGTCTCCGGTGAACAGCCAACCATCCTTGAGAACGGCCGTGCTCGCTTCCGGGTCGTTATAATAACATTTCATCACGCCCGGTCCCTTGACGGCCAATTCGCCGACCTCTCCTTCAGCCACAGGATTGCGGTGTTCGTCGATGATCTTGACTTCCCAATTATAGCCGGGCACTCCGATGGCCCCGACTTTATGAATATTCTCCGTACCTAAATGAACGCAACCGGGACCGATCGATTCGCTTAGGCCGTAGTTGGTATCGTAAAGGTGGTTGGGAAAATACTTTTTCCAGCGATGAATCAGGCTGGGCGGCACCGGCTGAGCGCCGATATGCATCAGCCGCCACTGGGAAAGTTGATAATCTTCCAGTTTGACATCGCCCCCTTCGATAGCGTCCAGGATATCCTGGGCCCAGGGGACTAACAGCCAAACAATCGTAATTTTCTCTTCAGAGACAGTCCTCAAGATCCACTCCGGTTTAATGCCCCGCAACAATACAGCTTTACTCCCCGCTAGCAAACTACCGAACCAATGCATCTTCGCGCCGGTATGGTAAAGAGGGGGAATGCACAGGAAGTTATCTTCCCTGGTTTGACCATGATGCTTTTGTTCCGTAATACAAGCCGACATCAGGCTTTGATGGGTATGCAAAATCGCTTTCGGAAATCCGGTGGTCCCGGAGGAAAAATAGATGACCGCATCATCTTCGTCCGTAAGTTCGATTCGAGGGGCTTCAGAGGAACAATTGGCCGTTAAACGGTCATAACATTCGGCAAAAGAGGGACGGCCTTCCCCCGCAAAGAACAAAGTCTTCACCTTCGGGATCTGATCGTAAATCGTCTCCATCCGGCCGATAAATTCCGGCCCGAAGATTAGGGCGACGGTATCGGATAAACCCAAACAATATTTTATCTCCTCGGCGGTGTAACGGAAGTTTAAGGGAACGGCGATGGCCCCGGCCTTTAAGATTCCAAAATAAATCGGCAGCCACTCCAGGCAGTTCATTAATAGGATGGCTACCTTGTCCCCTTTTTTGATACCCCGTTTAATAAGGAGATTGGCCATACGGTTGGCTTTCTCATCAAAAACCCGCCAGGTCATCTCTCTGCGGTATTCACCCGCCGGGTTGTTCTCAATCAGTTCATACTCTTTCCAGATAACATGATGACTGTCTTGAAGGTCTAAATTAATCTCAGTCAGGCATGTTTCCGATCCATAAGCTTGGGCATTACGTGTCAAAAATTCAGTAATCGGCATTTTGCTTCCTTCCTCCCGTTCTACCGATGTAGCAGAAGATTTATGTGATTTAAAATAAAAAAATTGTGTTTCATATCAAACAAAACACTAAATATTATTATAAAGTTATGCTATTGGATAATCAAGAGGTAGTTGGGAGGTATGAGGATTTGACTTGTAATTTATTTTTCTAACCTTTATAAATGTCACTTTCATCCTCAGCTCTTCTAGATGCATTATAACATTCCTCTTACTTCTTTCCAATCCACCAATAGATTATAGCGTTCCGTTGTGAAGCGCAAAACACAATAACCGGGATCTTCCGGTCCGCTAAAATGGTTTGCCAAGCCCTCATACCACATTTCTTTCTTTACATCAGGGTCGGTTATTACTTCCATTGTGCCAATCAGCGTAATATTATAATCATCGGCATTAAAACAAACACTAGCCCGGTTGTTCTTGTTAACCCGGTTGGTTTTAGTCCCGCCCAACCCGGTACAGAAAGTAATCCAATTGATACCATCCGCTTTTGAAGCAGTTATGGTGGACGCCGTTGGATATCCGTCTAAGTCTATTAGAGCCAATACGCAATAAGTTCCCATCCCTGTGTTTTTTTCAACAATCTCTCCTGCTTTGTTAAGAATTTCTTGATTCATTTTTCACCCTCGCATTATTTCTTACATGCAATTATAGATTACTAAAATTCAATATTCTTCCCATTACATATTAGTATCACTTTGAATTAGCTGTATCGATAATAATTTTTTGGCTATTATCTATTGGCATTCCCTTAATTAAGATTTTTCAATTTATGTGAATCAATTATATTAAGGTTGTTAAAATCGTACATCACCTTAGCATGATTTATCTTTATTAGTTCTCTTGATAATAAACAACCGGTTTTCAAATCAATGCAGCGTCTATAAACATTTCCATTTCTATAGACTTGACCATTTTCTTTAGAGAAAAATTCATCTTCTACTTTTATATGATATTTGCAGTCAAGTTGTTGGTTAGCTCTGATTTCTCCGTTTAAGTAATCTTTGGTTACATACGCTATCAACTGAAAAGTAATATTGGTTGTATTTTTAAATCTGTAATCAAGATAATTATATACGATTGATGTTCCTGTGCCAAAGGGTATTTGTCTTCCGTAATCAGGGAACAAATCCAATCCATCATGATGATGATGTTCTATAATCTGAATTGGTGTATGTAATACCATCCAATGAATTAAATTGGAAAATTGACACATTCCACCTCCAATTCCTTTAGATATTCTATCATTGTTTATCATAAGTCCCTCTTTATAACCTTTTTTATTAGTACAAGAACCAACTAGTTTCCAAAACGAAAAGATTTCTCCAGGTTTAATTAAAACTCCGGATACTTTTGGCACTGCCAAGCTTAAGTTAATAGCTTTGTTATCCTGAAGCAAGGGGTCTACTCCACCCAATTTTCTTCTAATCAATGAACTTTGTTTATAGATTATATAAGGTAATAAATTATTACTTTTGCTTGTTGCTATATTTCTTATAAATAAATCTTTTATATATCGCATAAGTTTGCATTTCAGTACTGAAATCTTATAAGTTAATGGAGATATCTCACAAAAAAGCTTGCGTCTTTTATGCATCTTAGCTACCTCTATCTACGGTTAACTGTTTTTCTTTCCATACCAATAACGATAAATTTCCTTAAACCCTAATTTTTGATAAAGATTTTCCGCCGGGACATTTCCCGCCACTACTGATAAAAATGCCTTTTTTACTTGCTTATCAAGGGCAGCGCTTAATATCCCATCCATAATATCTTGGCCAAATCCTTTTCCCCGATATTCCTAGTTTTTAAGATAACCGATGATAGCTGTCCACCGATCCGCTGTATGCTGACCCTCAGTTGAATGCAGTCAAGGGATGATGCCACATTCAAATATACTTATTATACAATGTTTACCCGGCAATATTTGCCGAAGTGAAACTCCCATTTATATTTCCGTTTACAATAATTGAATGTCCCCAGAACATATCTCCGTCAAAAAAGAATATTTCAAAATCTCCTTCCGGGTAAACAGATATACTATCTAACTCCATAAAATCAATGAACATTTCTTTCGTTATCTCAGCTAGCTCAGCTTCATCATTATCCTGCAGCCAATCATTTGCTAACTCTACTAATTCTTCAGAAGCGTATGATCGAATTTTCTTGTTCCATTCAATCTGATCATTAAATAGTGCATATGCGGTTTCTAATGCATGCTTCATAATATTCTTGTCTTCATTCCAATCAAAATACAAATTACCCTCTTCTCCTGCCCAAGAAATCTTTTTTTGAAAAAGTTTCACTCTCTTATCAAGTTCAAAATTACCTAGTATCTCATCGTTATAGAAAACTGGTTTCATTGAATCCTGTAAGATTTTTTCTAACTCATCATCCCTAAATACTGTATCTAAAACTTTCACAAGCATCATCGACTTTTCTGCCCTATGTACTAATAATTTTACAATTGTATTTTTTTCTAATATGCCTTTTGATTTTTCCCATTCTTCATCAGTAACCAGCCACTCAAGTCGTACTTCCTCTGTTATAGTAGGTTCATTCTTTTTCAAGTTTTTCCATGCAATCAATTTAATTGAGGCAGTCCACATTAGATCTTTACCTGCTTTTCCTGCACCAACTTCTGATGCTCCTGTAACAGCTACAATTTCTATAATATCTGCTGAAAATCTATTTCTGAATTTAATTTTTTCAATCAATTTTCTCATTTAATCTCTCCATAATGTTTTTTGAACCGGACTTTCACCGGCTCCAATCCGCCTTGATCATTTTATTGATTACCACAGGACATCTGTCTTGCGCTGAAAGACATCCTCACAAATATTCGCTAATATCTTCCAAATACCCTGTTTCTGTTTTACCAAAATCATTTTTTGCATTCACTGGACTGTTTTTTGCGCCAAAAGATCATTCGGATGATTACAACGCGGTTGCCTGCGGAAGCCTCAACTTAGTTGCCATTTAAAAGGTCATGTATGACGAAAGGACGGGAAGATTTTGATGAAAGATCCTTGCCATTGCGATATGTTACAAATACTTTTCAATAAAGGTTGTTCCATAGTACCAGTTCCCGTATGAGTTGATCTAAACTGTCTATTTTAGTCTCCCGCAGGCACGGAGGCCTAGAATTAAGGGCAAAGAGGGTGCTATGATTGTTATTGCTATACTTCCTGATGAATGATATAGTTTTCATGAAACTTTTATATTTTCTTAATGATTATAGCCCGAAAGGAAATCCGATGAACATACTATCCGCCGAGAAGATCACTAAAAATTACGGTGTCAAAACTTTATTCTCCGAGCTAAGTTTCGGCATTGCCGATGGTGATAAAATCGGCCTGATCGGTGTCAATGGCGCCGGTAAATCCACCTTGTTAAAAATCTTAGCCGGAGTTGAAAAGGCCGATGGCGGGCAGGTAATCTACGCCAACAACGCCCGAATTGGTTACTTATCGCAAAACCCGTCTTTTAATCCGGAAAGCACCGTTCTTGAGACCGCCATTGCCGGAAACTCGCCCCTGATGAAACTGGTTCGGGAATATGAAACAGTTTTGGTTCAAGCAGAAAAACAAGGAGCTGATCCGGAGATTCAGAAAAGATTGTTCGAGCTAGGACAAAAAATGGATCAGGCTGATGCTTGGCAAATCGAGAGCGCAGCCAAGACCATCCTAACCAAGCTAGGGATAACCGACTTCACAGCCAAGGTCGGACTGCTCTCCGGCGGTCAACGCAAACGGGTCGCTTTGGCGGCTGCCTTAATTAATCCGGTTCAGTTACTAATTCTTGATGAACCCACCAATCAGATTGATAATCAGACCGTCGATTGGTTGGAACAATATTTGAAAGAACGCAAAGGCGCATTACTAATGGTCACCCATGACCGTTACTTTCTAGATCGAGTGGTGGATCTGATCTTCGAATTAAACGGGGGAGAGCTTTATAGTTATACCGGTAATTATAGTTTGTTTCTTGAGAAAAAAGCAGAACGCGAAGAACTGGAACAATCTATTGCCGCAAAACGTAAAAACCTATACCGGCAAGAATTGGCTTGGATTCGCCGGGGCGCCAAGGCCCGTTCCACCAAACAACAAGCGCGTATTGACCGGTTTGAAAAACTTCAATCCCAAATGGCGGACCAAAGCAGCGCCCATCAAGTTGAAATAACTACCGCCGGTTCCTCGCGCTTGGGGAAAAAAATTGTAACTATAATAAATCTCCATAAGCGATTTGCCGCTAAAACCATAATCTCTGATTTTAATTATGGCTTTTCCAGAGATGACCGGGTTGGAATCATCGGTCCTAATGGCATCGGGAAATCCACATTATTGAACTTAATCGTTGGTAACCTGGAACCGGACCAAGGAGCAGTCGAGGTAGGCCCAACTGTTAAATTTGGTTTTTTCACTCAGGAACAGCTTGAAATGGATGAAAAGCTCCGAGTGATCGATTATATCAAGGAACAGGCCGAGTTTTTGCCCGTCGAAAATGGCGGGACTATTAGCGCCGCCCAAATGTTGGAACGGTTCTTATTCCCATCCGGTCTCCAATATACCCCCATCGCCAAACTTTCCGGCGGGGAAAAACGGCGTCTTTACTTGTTACGTGTTCTAATGAGCGCTCCGAATGTACTCTTGTTGGACGAACCCACCAATGATCTTGATCTTCAAACTTTAACCGTGTTGGAGGATTATCTTGATGATTTTCCAGGTGTAGTGATTACCGTCTCCCATGACCGTTACTTTTTAGACCGGGTAGTCGAGAAGATCCTCGTTTTTGGGGCCGACGGTTCAATCCAACATTTTGTAGGCAATTATAGCGATTATCAGGATTTTCTAAAAAACCAAGCCCCTGAAAACGAACCCGATCTCTCAAAACAAAGCGGATCGAAACCAAGTAATAAAAATATGCCTCCCAAAGAACGCCCCTTGAAATTGAGTTATAAAGAACAACGCGAATTTGAAGGAATTGAAGGGATCATCGCGGGAGTGGAAAGTGAACTGGAGGAGAATCAACGTCAAATAGCCCAAGCCGGTAGTGATTATCTCAAGCTCCAAGAGTTAACAACCGCTCGGGAAGAATTACAAGGACGGTTGGAGCAGTTGATTGAACGCTGGGCTTATTTGAATGAACGAGTCGAGGAGATTGAGAAAAACAAGTAATGCCACGCATAAAGCAAAATTTTTACTACTTATTATTCAGAAACTCTATCCAATTTGAGATAACCTGACCATTCTCAACCCCGGCAAAAGTTCATTCTTCTTCCTCCCCATCCACCTCCACCACCAACCTGCCCGATGTTATCCGGGCGATGATTTTCCGGCCGATTTGAAATCCGTTTTCCGCCAGCCAGTTGCCGGTGAGGCGGATCATGGGGACTCGTTTGTTATTGCTCCAGATGGAGCTGACGGTAAGGCGGTGGGGTCGGGTTGGCATGGGACCTCCTTGGA
>JAAYEK010000253.1 GCA_012728785.1 Bacillota bacterium
CTTACTAATTATTTCAACTCTTATTTCGAGAATCGAGGAAATTTTGAAGAATAAATACCGCTGCTACTTTGTCAATCTTTTGCTTTCTCTTTTTTCGGGAGAGATCCGCTTCTAGAAGGACCCGTTCAGCAGCGACGGTTGAAAGCCGTTCATCCCAAAAAAATAGCGGTAAACCAAATCTTTCCTCCATTTTTTTGCTAAATACCCGAACCTTTTCGGCCATAACCCCTTCGGTTCCGTCCATATTCCTGGGAAGCCCCACTACAATTCCTTCCACAGTTTCCTGGGTAATTATTTCTTGTAACTCTTGGAAATCTTGTTGAAGGGAGGCGCTACGTTCTAAAACACCATACCCTTGCGCAAAAAGCTCCAATGGATCGCTAAGGGCGATTCCGATTCGGCGTTGGCCAATATCCAAACCCATCCATCGCATTTAATTTACCTCATTAATTTTCATTCTATTAATCCCTATTTTTGACCTCCCGCCGGGAAAACCACTTTAATTTGAAACAGATAATTGGGTATTCTTTTAGCGTTATTCTTTAAATTGATTTTAAAATGGGCTACCTCATTTTGCTGTGTCAATAAATCCGTCGCCTCATCCTTGGTCTTTCCTTTAATCAGATCCTTAAGCTTACCGGCATCCAACACCCCTTTGATCATACCTTTTCCGTTAAGCTTTAATTGTGCTTTATTATCCGCCATTGGACCGATGTTTATAGCTGTTAACGCTACTTGCCCAGTTGCGGGTTGAAACCCTTCCGGAATACTTTCCTCAAATTTACGGATCAGGTATTTAGAAATATCATCGGTCAAGGGAGTCAAAATTGAAATACGATAATCGAGGCTAGTTTCGACCAATTCACTTTCAGCCCCAATATTAGGTTCATTTACGACCCTAATTATCTCCGACCCTGTCAACTCAGGAAGGAAAAGGTATTCCTGGCCGGTAAGTCCGGAAATCTCCTCATTGCCAACTAATTGCATCTGCCTTTTAGCCTCAGTCTCCCCTTTTTTGACATCATTAAGAGTAACCACAGCCACCCGCTTATCCGCGCCATTTTTAGTAGGCGTGGAATTAATCACCTTCAAAAAACGCTGATGTTTTCCGTCTAGAGTTGTAATGCTTTTAGCGGGTTGATTACCGATAGTCCCTTTCTTTTCAGCAGTAATGCTTACTTCAGCACGACCGTATTCTTCACCAACGGCAATTCCATCTTGATATTTGGTATGCCGTTTGGGGACCAAAACGTCCCGATCCGTCAGAAAGCGAACCCCTGCTTTTCCAATACCTACACTTTCTTTAGGAAGTACTACCGGTTGATTGGTGTTGTTTATTAAGGTCAGTTTGCCTACCGCTGGAGTTACACCGACAATTTTTGAACCGGTAACAACGGTTTGAACTTTAATCCGGTTATCTTTTACCAGAATTTTGGCTGGGATCTTACCTGCCAGCAATTCTTGAGAGTTAAAGGTAGTCCCAATTTGGGCGACTGTTGAAAAGTTAAGGGTTTGTTCCTTAGGATAAACCAGAATTACTGCCCGAGGTTGCAAAACCCACCAGCAGGCCAGAACCAAACTGAACAAGGCAAAAACCATCGCCAACTGTAACCTACCCGGCCAATGTATCCATCCCATGTCAATATTCTCGTTATTAGTCTCGGGAGAGGCGGCTATTTCAATTTTGGCTCTTTGATAAGGTGTTTCCGTTTCATGCTTGTCTTTGAAAAAAAGAGGTTCTTGGTTCGCTTTGGTTGAAATACCGACCTGATGGGCTAAACCAATTAGCTCAGCGTCATTAGTATCGATTATAATCTCTTTTTCTTCTTCCTCAGCATAAAACTTTAAGAGCCGCAAATTGACCTCATTGTGTAACAGGAAAGTCCCCTCAGCCACTTCCAGGATTACCCGTTCACCCTTGGCGTCAATTAACTCCCCGACCAGGTTCTCAATGGTTAGTTCCTCAACAACCTTGACCTTTGCCATACCCACTTTCAAGCGCTCCTTTTGTTCAATTCTTCAAAGGAAATCAATAGCAATAGGACTCCGCCAAAAAGAAGCATTGTAGCTACGGTAACAATTCCGGAATCATTAAGGATTAAGGCGATCAAAGCAGTAAAAACCAAACCCAAAAAACCTCGTACATAGTCCGGATAGTTCCGGATCAACTCCATAATTTTTTGGGAAGGCTTATAATAAAGTAGCGGAACCAGTATTAAAATACCAAGTAACACTTTTGACCATGGAGTATAATTAATCAACCTTAGGTTCATCTCCCACTTTCTGGACACCATGTCTTGAACAACCTGAAAGCCTTCATCTTTAATTAAAAACAACAACTTACCGAAATGGGCCATCTGGTCTTTGTTGAGGAAAACATCCCAAATCCCCACCAAGGTTAATAAAACCGTCAGCGATATGATTAATTTGGTGATTTCTTTCAGATTGATCCTTTTTTTCAAGAGCAGAAGCTTGGTGATTCCAAGTCCCAAAATTGCCGTTGAACCGCCGCCGATATTAGCCCCAAGATTGGGATGGGCTATCAACAAGGCGATGATCCAAGTAACCAACGAAAGGAATCGGCCCTGATATTTAGTGAGGTTCTTAAGATTGAGGGCCAGAAATACTATAAATGCGCCCAATAAAAAACCCAGGTATTCATTGCCAATCCCGTAAAAACGGGCCCCGGCAATCGCCGAGTAGCCTAAAAAGGACTTGGCTTCCAAAAATCCGTTGCCCAATCCGTCAATGGCGATGAAGATAATCGTCGTTAAACAAATAGAGGACAAGA
>JAAYEK010000254.1 GCA_012728785.1 Bacillota bacterium
GCGCTGAAAAAAGAACCGCTTCAAATCAACGGTGACGGGAACCAAATCCGGACATTTTGTTATATCGATGATTTTATCCAAGCTCTTTTTTTAATGCTTAAATCGGAATCTCCGGCAGAGGTAATCAACATCGGCAGCAGGCAACAAATTCGGATCCTGGACCTTGCTGAATTAATCAATAAAATGCTGGATAATCAATCCAAGGGTTATAATTTTGTGGAAAGATATCAATTTGAACCGATGATTAGAACCCCTGATTTGAGTAAGATTATTAAATTGAGCGGTTGGAAACCGGCGACCGGACTAAAAAAGGGACTTAAGAGTACTGCCAATTGGTTAAAGACTCAATTAAAGACGCTGTGATTTTTTATATATCGTAGGTGAACTCGGTGTCAGCTGAAGTAACGGTTTTAATTCCGGTCTATAATCGTGAACAATATATTTTGACAGCGATCAACAGCGTTCTGAACCAAACCTATCGCCACTGGAAGATCCTATTAGTGGATGACGGATCGACCGATAATACCATCGAGGTTATTGAAAAAAACGTCTCCAAGGATACGCCCGTCACTATCATTCGCAATCCGACCAATCTCGGTCAATCTCAAGCGTTAAACATCGGTTTGAACCAGACGGACACCCCTTATTTGGTTCAACTGGATAGCGACGATTTGTTTCTACCCTTTACTCTTGATGTCTTGATCAAATTAGCCAAAAACCAACCGGAAGATGTTGCGGTGTTTTACGGCAACTATCTGAAAACAAGCTGCGATCATCAGGGAACAATCATCAAGACTATTTTGAAGAAAGGCTGCTCTTACAGTGTTCATTAACCGGCCGGTATTGCTTTAGCCAGCAAACAACCTGATCTTCGGAATTATTGTCCACCAGAATTAACTCATAATCGGAAGTCGTTCTCCGATCTACTGCCTTTAGGCATTTTTTAAGATAATCAAGGGAATTGTAAGTAACTATTACCACAGAAGATTTCATCCCATTATTGCCTCCATTATACTCCATAATCAATCTAACTTGACTCAATATTTAAACCAAGAAGGAGCTTTGTTCGTTCTTAAATCATGTTCCTTCACTATTTCCTCGATCGTTTTCAACCTTGCCGCCAACCTCGACGGCCGTTTCAGATAAGCCCAAGCCAGTCTCCGGTACAAGTTCATCATCACATACAGGTTATACATTTCCCAAAACCTGTCAGAAGGCCGTCCGTGGCAATAACCAACCACCTCACCGATTATAAAGGGAACACTACAACTTTTGCTCCCCCAAGGCAGTTTATAAAAATCATGGATTGGATCGCCCCATTTATAGCCATTAAAATCGATGACTCCGTTAAATTGATTATTGTGAATGATAATGTTGCGGACTCCGTAATCATAGTGTAAAAATCGGTAAGGTCTTCCTTTCATCAAATTCACATGGGCTTTGAGATAGTCCAAAACATAATCTTCTTTGTAGAAAGTAAAGTTCAGCTTTTTAAAAGCTTTGAGGTCGGCTAAAAACTTCGGATATCTTTTGTCAAACCAATCCTTATGTTTTTTGGGGCATTTTAGTTTATGTAATTTTCTCAATTCCGCCCCAGCGGCCATTCCAATCTCTAATTGTTCATTCTTTGACAGATAGGGCAGAATTGATTCGCTGGATTTACCTTCGAGATATTCAAAAACCGTATAGCAATACTTATCTCCGGCTGTCTTGGCAAAGACAACCGGTTTTAAACACTTTACTCCTTGTTTGTAGAAATGACGGATAATATTAAACATTTTTTGATACTTGTGAAACCGTCCGATCTTCGCCACCCGCAAGATAAATTTCTCCTGGTTGTCGGTGAGTAAGATAAATTTTTTTTCGGGGGATTGGCCTTTCTGTAAAGCCCGGATTTGATCAATCCTCTTTAGCGCCTTGTGACGCTCAATAATATTGGCGATGATTTCTTGGTTCATTTCAATCCTCCCCTCTCCAACTACAATAGTTAGTCGAAAGCCGAAAAGTCGAATGTCAAATATAGAAAAGTCACTTTTAACTTTCGACTTTTCCCTTTTCACTTTTCACTTTCTATTGATCAGTTTCCATTCGTGCGCCACCAACCAGCGGAGAATTTTCGATTTTTCATTAAAAATATTCTTCTGACGGCGCAGAGCCTTTTTGGAAGCTTCATCCTTTAGTTGTTCGAAACCATGGGCTACCGGCACGATTGCAGGATGCTTTTTGGTCAAATCCCAAATGGCGCAACTGGCGGAAAGGTCGGTGGTGAAGATTTTCGGGCTTAATACCTTAAGAGCTCCCCAAGCCCAATGATCGGGAATGAGCTTATACAAATTGGTTTTAAGCATCATTCCCTTGTTGGGCATGACCAGGTCCACTTTTTGCGGGACTTTTAGTCTTTGAGACAGGTATAAATCCCTTTTGCTATAATATTTGAAAGGAGCTTTAAACCTACTGCCTTGCTGCGCTACGGCCGGATAATGCAGGACCCATTTTCGCAAAGCGTTCAAACCCGCTTCGGTCAATAAATAATCGTCATCAATGATTAAGACATAAGGTTTGGTTGTATTTAAAGCTCCGCGATGTTTGCCCATAGGCCCGATATTTTCAGAATTGACAATATTTTGAGTGGCTTCCGGAATCGGTTTAGCGCCATTATTCCAAACGATCACTTCGGTAATGCCCAACTTAAGAAGACGTCTCACACAAGCCCTGGCGCTTTTCGGACGGGCGTAATTGCACAATACTGCGCAGATATCTTTGCGGGGCACTCGCTCTCTTGTTTTTTGGTCCATAATATCCTCCAACAAAATAAACTACGAAAAGACATTAATCCAATCTTTTAAATGTTTTCGCTTAGCCGGTTTTTCAGGTGTCGCCCAGAAGCTTCCATCCTCTATTAACAAGCCATTTGAGCATTTTGGTCCTTTCTTTGATAAAGTTTTTTTGATTTCGCGACGCCTTTTCCGGAGCTTCATCCGGAAGATAGCGATAACCGCGGCCATCAACGGGCGCCACCACCGGATGGTGGCCTGTTAAATCAAAAATCGCGCAACTCACCGGAATATCGGTAGTGATAAACCCTTTACGAACTGCTTTTAACGAACCCCACACCCAATGATCAAGGATTGATCGGCAAAGCTCTTTTTTGAGGATCATTCCCCGGTTGGAAATGACCACATCAACTTTCTGGGGAGTTTTTACTCGATCAGATAAATATTTGGTCCGCCGATACCTTTTTTTAAAGGGCGAACCAAAAATCAATCCGGCTTGGACCACCGCCGGATACCGGGGCGCGTATTCTAACAGAGTATTTAAACCTTTCTTAGTAAGCAACACATCATCGTCAACGATTAGTATATATGGCTTGGAAGCATCCAAAGCAGCGTAATATCTGCCCAGCGCCCCAATATTCTTTTTCGAATGAAGGTTGCGGGTCACTCCCGGTATTGGCTTAGCGCCGTTATTCCAGACGATGATCTCGGTTAGTCCTAGATCACATAAGCGCTTAATCACCAGCCGAGCGCTCTTAGGGCGCGCATAATTACACATAACAGCTGTAACTTGCGATAAAGAAATTGGTTCGGAATTGTTCATTTATTATCAACCCCTCTAATGGGTCTTCTCTATTTTCAACGGCTTCCAGCCCTGGTTAATCATCCATCGTAAAATCTTAGTCTTTTCGATCCGAGCGCCTTTTTGATGACTCAGTGCTTTATGGGGAGCTTCATCTTTAAGTTGCGTCATTCCACTACCGTTAGATGGTACTACTACGGCGTGTTGCCCCGTAAGATCGAGGATCGCACAACTTACGGCCAGATCAGTGGCGATAAACCCCGGCCTGACCGTTTCTTTGAATTTCCAAGCCCAATGGTCGAGAAGCCGTCGGCAAAGATCCGTAGGGATCAGCAGTCCGCCATAGGGTAGTACCAGATCCACTCTTCGGGGAGCTTTTACCTGATGTGATTTAATTACTTTACGATCAAAATACCTTTTAAAAGGCGGATTAAAAACCGCTCCGCATTGAACCACGGCCGGATATTTAGTCGCCCATGTTCTTAAGGCAGTCAATCCCGCCTGGGTTAACATATGATCGTCGTCTACAATTAAAATGTAAGGTCTTTGAGTATGCAACCCTATATAGTACCTGCCGATCGAGCCGATATTAGTCGCGCTGACAATATTCCTGGTAGCGCTAGAGATTGGTTTTGCCTTATTATTCCAGACGATTATTTCGGTAAGCCCTAAATCCTTGAGGCGTTTAACACAGGCTTTGGCGTTGTTGGGTCTAGCATAGTTACAGGTCGCCGCGCAAATTTCGGTTTTAGGGACGATCTTATTTTTAAGGGGTTTAATGCCCATATCTTATTTCTCCTTTAACCTATCTAGAAAATGCTATCGACGCTTGTCGATCCAGATAGAATGAAGTAAATATCCTATAATAAATTTGCATTCCAAATACCGAATACAAATGGAGTAATAAAGAATTTACTTCATTCTATTACAGCTGTAATAAGTTAATTTAAACTCATCTATTTTTCAGCAGATCCGGCTTTAGGGATGTGCTGTATATTTGGTATTTAAATTAACTTATATAGTCAATATTTTCATTGTTTTGCTTGTGTCAATCGGAGATTGACTTGGACGACTTGTTTATCAATTCGGACTAGTTTGCTGCAGCGCTAATCTGTCATTAAGCTTGATTTATATTATGATTTTAAGTCGGTTAGTTCTCCGTTCCAAAAGAAGAGCTTTCTGTGATTGAATAATATTTATTCTTTTCCGCGCCCAGCTGGCCTGGGATTGACGGCTATTTAATACGTTCACTGATCAGCTTATTCATTTTGATTACATCATCTTCCGCTTCCAAATACCGAAGGTATAGATTCTTATTTTTTGACGCATTGATATGATTTCGTTTGGCCCGGGGATGCCATAAGTGATATACATTTTGATCCATATTAAAGTGTTTGCCGCAGATGGTGTCCAAAGACACACGAAATGCAAAATCTTCCAAACCCCATCCGTTAAACCGTTCATCCAGACCTTGAACGGCTTCAAAACATTCACGTTTCATAACATTTATTAATTGCCCCTTACCCAGATAACTTCTTTCAATATCTTCCCCTTTGATTTTGACTTTAGCGGGAAGTCCTTTTTTAATAAATCTATTTGTCGCTTCTTTAGTTAAAAATATTCCATTTTTATATGGAATAATCCACGGATGTAAATCGATAACGGCAGCGATTTTTTCGAGTAATTCAGGTTCGAAGATGACATCGGCATCAACAATGATCAAAATATTTCCGGTAGCTTTTTTAGCGGCTCTATTAACTGCTTTCGATCTGCAAAACAATTTGCTATTGTCATAACCGGTACATATTTCAACCTTTGGCATAAGTTTTTGATATCTTTTTTTAACAAGCGACCAGTGGTGATCCCTAATGCCATGATCGGCTTTTCTTGGGACCAACAAGGAAAACTTCATGTGAGTCCACACTCCTTTATATAGTTTATGTTCGTTTTTTAGTTATGTTATGTTATAAATGCCTAAAACGATATGTACAGATGTAATGCTATAGAAATAAATCGCAACAAAAGCAAAGGGCTATTAATGGCCTCCCACACAAAAATCAAGTATGATTCATAGAATAAACCAAACGAATGAAATCGCTTAAAGCATTACATCTACATGGTAATCAAATGGAGGAATGAATTTTGTTTGACTATATAGTGGTTGGGGCCGGATTTGCAGGATGTGTTGTGGCCGAACGATTGGCCAGTCAATACCGGCAGCGGGTGCTGATAGTTGAAAAAAGGAATCACATCGGAGGAAATTGTTATGATTGTTATGACGAGGCCGGTATCCTGATCCACCGTTACGGGCCCCATACCTTTCACACCAATAACCGAAAGGTCTTTGAATACTTGCTTCAATTCACCGACTGGCGTTATTACCAACATCGGGTCCGTGCTTATGTCGATGGAAAATTCTTACCGATCCCGATTAATCTCGATACTGTCAATCAGCTTTATGGAATGAATTTATCCAGCCAACAATTGGCTGCCTATTTTGAACAAATACGCGAACCCATAGCCCAAGTGAAGACTGCCGAAGAGGCCGTAGTCTCCCAGGTTGGCAGAGATTTATTTGAAAAGTTTTTCAAAGGTTTGACCGCTAAACACTGGGGGATGGAAGCTTCCAAACTGGATGCTTCGGTAACCTTAAGGATCCCGGTGCGGACCTCTCGGGATGACCGCTATTTTACCGACCGTTTTCAAGGTATACCCAAAAACGGATATACCGCGCTTTTCAACCGTATACTACAACAACCGGGAATTTCAGTTTTATTGAATACGGACTATCGCTCGATTGCCAAGGAGATCAAATTCAAACAACTGGTATTTACCGGACCCATCGATGAATATTTTGAATATTGCTATGGGCCCCTTCCTTACCGTTCGGTTTTCTTTGAATATGAAACCCTCCCCACCAAAGGGCTTCCGGGAAAGACCTATCAACCGGTAGGTACGGTAACTTACCCTAATGACTATGACTTTACCCGGGTGGCTGAGTTTAAACATTTTACCGGCCAGACTCATCCATTGACGACCATCGTCCGGCAATACCCAAAAGATAGCGGTGAACCCTATTATCCGATCCCGAATGAGGAGACTAAAACCCTCTATCAAAAATACTCCGCCCTGGCCGGGAAGGAGAAAAATGTCCGGTTTATTGGCCGATTAGCAAATTACCGCTATTTCAACATGGACCAGGTGGTTGAAAAAGCGTTGGAACTGGTGGAAACGGAACTAGCCCCTTAAGACTGAGAATAGTAAACGTTTGCAAATACTATAGTAGACGCGCCTATCGCCTCACCCCGCCCGCTATCGGATCAGTCTTAGTCATTTAACAGCAACGCCCCTCTCCGCTAACGATTCACAATTTTGAATGATCGGAGAGGGGCAGTATGATATATTTCCGGTTCTAGTTAATTTTCTATAAACCCTATCAAAAAGGGAAAACAAAAACTTGAATCAGCCATGCTTCCCCTCTCCCGACCTCCAAAAATGCTTACGTTGCGGGAGAGGGGAGCGACAACCAGACGTTATCAAGCACTCAAGTAACTGGAGAGGTGAGGCGACAAAAAACGCCTTATTTCAACAGCTTACACCTATTTATCCTTTTGGCTTCGATACCAGTCTACAAACCGTTTAATTCCTTCTTTGATTTCAACTTGTGGCTGATATCCTAAAATCCGGCTGGAATGACTTAATTCAGCCCATGTCCGGGGCACATCACCCGGCTGAGCGGGGATCCGTACCGGACGGGGCTTTTTCCCAACCGTGTCTCCGATTATCTTCACCAGGTCCAACAAGGAAATAGTCCGGGAGTTTCCCAAATTAAAGACCTCAAAAGTATATGAGGCTTCCAACGCGCCAAGAATACCTTGTACTATATCATCGACAAAAGTATAATCCCGCTCACTATTTCCTTCCCCAAATAACGGTACTTCCAATTCTTGATCAATCTGTTTGGTGAAATAATGAATCGCCATCTCCGGTCGCTGCCTTGGACCATAAACCGTGAAAAACCGCAGACAACCAATGGAAAATCCATAAAGCTGATGATAGGTCCGGCAGAACATTTCCCCGGCAAGTTTAGCCGCGGCATAAGGCGAAAGCGGCCTTTCCACCCGGTCGTTCTCTTTAAAAGGGACCGGATTATCACCATAGACTGAAGACGAAGATCCAAACAAGAACCGCTTGATGCGTTGCTTAGCCGCATACTCCAATAAATTCACGGTACCTTCCACGTCAACGGAGACATAATCGCAGGGTTTAACCAAAGATTGTCGTACCCCGGCTAAAGCAGCCAGATGAATTATGATTCCAATGGAATGGTTGGCGAAAATTCGGTCTAAAATCCGATGGTCCCGGATATCGCCCCGGTATAAATGATAGCGCGGCTTATTGATCAAATTCGAGATATTTCTCTCTTTGAGCGCCGGATCATAATTGTCGCAAAAATTATCCAGATTGACCGTTTCCAGCCCAAGATCCACTAATTTTTCACATAGGTGGGAACCAATAAATCCCGAGCCGCCGGTTACTAGTGTGGCATCATTACTCATCCTTAACCACCTTCCGTTTTCATCTGAATTACGGTTGCCAAGGTTTGATTCTGGGATCGGATTGAACGTAAAATTTCATGCATCTTCCAAAATCAAGGGCAACTTTGCCGTAGCGACGAGCGATTTCGGGAGCCATAATCACAGCATTGACGCCTGCCGAAATCAATGCCAAGTCAAAATGATATTTTTTCAGCTTCTCCAACGTCTTCGGTATTTGTTCATGGTCTGTAAAATCAATACACCCAACGATATTATGTTTTAAAGTCGCATATTTCACTTTGATTAGGTTGGCAAAATCCTCGGCAAAACTGGAAATAAGGAGTGTCCGGTAACGATGGACCAGTTCCCAAA
>JAAYEK010000255.1 GCA_012728785.1 Bacillota bacterium
AAAGTAACTATAACGCGAAATAATAAGCGCTCAGATTTCAATGGTGATGGGAATGATGCTGGGGATAGTTCGGTTCCTCCTCCTCCGGCTGAACCAAATATTCAAAATGACTTTAGTTTTGGTGATATTGTAGGTACAATTGCAAGTTTAGCTTCAACAAGTAAAACATGGTCTGTTTCGGAATCAACTGGAACTTGGACGGAGAGTAGCAAATTTGTAAGGAATTTTCGAGGAGTAGAGGGTATAAAGGATGGTACATATGGAATTTTAGGTACAGGCGGGAAAAAGGCTGCAGAATTAGGAAAACAAATATGGAAATCAGCAAGACCTGGTATCTGGGGTGTTGCATTGCTTGGCGGACTAGTTGATGCGGGAATAGACGGTTATTATAATGGATTTGGTTGGCGTTCTGTATATATAGGCGCGAAAGGTATGATTAATACACTTATTGCAGGACACCTTGGGACACTAACGACTACAGCGCTAATCTGTTCTACAGTAACTCCAGCTGGATGGGCAGTTGCAGCAGGTGTAGGAGTGTCGATACTTGCAACATGGGGTTTGAATCAAGTAGAGGCTGCTATAGAAAGCCATTACATGAGATGATATAAAGGAGACATTATGAGTATAAGAATTAAATATCTAAGACGACAGATTAAAGGAACAATACTATTACAATTAATAATCTCATTATCTTCAATATTTATACTTGGAGCTTTTATATTCGGAAATTCGAAATATGCATTAATAATTATTTTTTTTATATTATTTTCAGTGGTTAGCTCAAATCAAGCTTGGAAGAAAGCTTATGATCCATTATATTATTTAATTTCAAATTTACTAAAGTTCAGTACGCTCTATTTACTAATTATATTTATTCCTGTTATGTGGCCTTCGTTTTTTACAGATAAGTTGTGGTATAGATTTACTATATTTATAACTAGTTTAAACATTCTTTTCATCATGATAAATGAACATTTTTCATGGCCAAGAAGGATTATTGAATGGGAAAAAGTTGGGAAGATAAACTTTTCGAAAGGTGAATTTAATGTTTTAGCATCCTGGCGTGATATGTCGCAAAAAGATAAAAAAGCTATAAATATTGGTTTTAAGGTTATCCCTATTATTGCTGGGATCTTTGTATTATTAACCGAGCGTTTAGAAGATGGGATTCAAATAGCTCTTATAAAAATAGTAATTATGTTTTTAGGACTACTTTTCGGAACGGCTGTTGGTCAGTATTTTATATGGGTAATTAAGATAAGAAAACTACAGCGAAATGGCGCTAATCTGAGAACTGAGTATTCACGAATTATGAAGAATAGTGTATAAAAAAGTAAGCAACAGCTCCAGACAACCTCATGGAAAATTAAAAAATGTCCTGCGTCAAACTATGTAAAATCAGCGTCGTTTGACGGGAGAATCTTGAATTGTCGACGGGTATCTTCCTACTAAAGGCTGAAATCCGGGAAGGAAAAGCGCCAATCGCCTCATCCCGAGTTGGCTTATCGGTAATAGTAATAAATTGCCTTCCCTTCTCGCGTAATAAATGCAATGCCAAGATGCCGGGAGAAGGGAAATTTACTTAACTGAGCATTTAGTTACCATTAATAAATAATAAAAGAACGATAGCTAAAAATGAACTTAACTCCAGTGTTGGTCCCATAATTTATCTATACGTGACTCACCCCGAGCCAGGCCGGGTGAGTCGGGTTTGGGTGGAGACTGAATCAAAGAATCGGATTTGCCCCGATGTAGCATCACAATTCACTGATGTAGACTCAAAACAGGGCGATGTGGACTCAGGGTTGGATGATGAAGCGCCGGTTTTCGCATATGAAGACTCAAATTTGGTTGATGAAGACTCAGAATCCGAAGATAAAGCATCAAAATTCTCCGATGAAGACTCAAAACTGAACGATGTAGACTCAAAACTAGATGATGAAGACTCAATCTTATATAATGTAGACTCAATTTGCTCCGATGAAGCACCAGATTTCTGTTTCAAAGACTCAAACTGGAAGGTTAAAGACTCAAACTCAACTCCAAGGGATTGGGCTAGCAATTGTCGGCGCCGGATTTTGGCCTTAAAAGTATCAAGTTTCCGTTGGAAATCCCGCATTGCGCTTTTAAGATTATCATTTGGATGTTATAACCTCCGAAAATCTCCGTAAAAAATAATTTCTCCGTGTCTTTAGTGTCTGTGGCCAATAAATGAAATGGCCACGGAGACACTGAGACACGGAGTCAAAAAACAATTTTCATTCTTTCATGTGCCCCGGTAAGCCGGGGTAGCCGAAGGCCGGGTGAGTATGCTGTAGAGTATTGTGTAAGTAGTGTCGGAAGTTTGAAGTTTGAAGGGTGAAGTTTGAAATCGGTACTTAACCACTAATTTTACACTTTTCTCTTCACCATTTACAATTTATATTGAGGATTGAGAGGAGCGTGCTTGGGCGGATTTATTTAACCCGTTTCATTTTAATAACTGGACTCGGATACGGAATTTGAGGAGTTGCATAGTTTTACCGGGAAGGAGTTAGATCCGGATACGGGGTTGTATTATTACTGTGCTAGATGGTATGATTCGGAGTTGGGGAGGTTTGTGAGCGAGGACCCGGCGGGGGACCCGAATAATCCGAATTTGTATGTGTATGGAGCAAATAACCGTGTGCCC
>JAAYEK010000256.1 GCA_012728785.1 Bacillota bacterium
ACAATAGCTCTAGTTACTTCTGGCCATGTTTTTAGCGCATCGCTGCGCTTACCTCATGACAGGTTTTTTTAATTCCAAAAGACCTACCAGTCTTTCGCTTTCCTGCTGTTCAGTTTTCAAGGTTCAAGCCGCACATTCAAGTGTTGCGACGCATTAGTTAATATATCATATCTTCTAATACTTTGTCAATCACATTTTTAAAACCTTTTTTTGTAAAACCCGCTGCTATGTGATTGTTTGTCGCTCCAAATCTCGACAGCTTTAATAGATTACCACATCCCTTTTTAACTGTCAAGACTATTTCTTAAATTATTTTTCAAATTTCAAATAAAACCTTAAGATCTTCACTAATACCCGATATCTTTATCCTTAATTGCATCTAATAAGTGACCGGATTTTCATCTTTCTTGCTGGATTAAGGCTTAAATATCCTTATTGAATGTTTCTACCAACTTTCGAGCTAATTTAACAGCTTTCTGAGCATCTTCCGCATAAGCATCAGCTCCAATTTCCTCAGCATATTGTTCCGTTACTACAGCCCCTCCAATCATAAATTTTGACTTTAAACCTACTTTTTTAGCCAAACTAATCACCTGTTTCATTTCAACCATGGTTGTAGTCATTAAAGCTGATAAACCTACTATCTTAGCATCAAGTGCTTTTGCTTTTTCAATGATTTCCTCAGTAGCGACGTCTTTTCCCAAATCAAAAACTTCAAAACCAAAATTCCGTAACATTAAAGCAACAATATTCTTACCGATATCATGAATATCTCCCTTAACCGTAGCCAAAATAACTTTTGGTTTCTCCCGCTCAAACTCAGCTTCATTTTGTTTCAGTAACGGCTCTAAAATTCCAAAAGCCTTTTTCAGAGCTTCAGCGCTTTGAATCAATTGTGGCAAAAAATATTTCTTTGCTTCATATAACTCCCCCACCTCTGTAATAGCGGGAATTAGACAACGTTCAACCAATTCACCCGGTTTGCGCCCCTCTTTAATCCCTCTATCCAATGAATCGGCTATGCTTTCTTTATTACCCTTTAAGATGTCTTGATAAATTTGGTCGCTGCTGGATAGTGTGCTATTTACACTAAAAGTCCCTTGCTTAGAAGGCTCCGTTCGCTCCGTAAAATATTTTAGATAATTTCTACTCCCTTTATCATTCCCGGTTAACACATCGGAAGCCCGTTTGATATTCATCAATAAATCACTGGATGGATTAGCTATTGCTACGGTCAAACCACTACCAATGGACATCCCTAAAAAAGCTGCGTTAATCCAGCTTCGCTCCGGTAAGCCATAAGATACATTAGATAATCCGATATTGGAATTGGTTTTAAAAATATTCGTGGTCCAACTGATTAACTTCAAGGTTTCCCTTGCGGCGGCTTGATCAGATGAGACAGTAAGCACTAATCCATCGACAATAATGTCTTGTTTTTTTAATCCATACTTCTCAGCTTCCGTATATACTTGTTCCACAATTCGAATTCTTTTTTCAGCAGTTTCCGGAAGACCATCATCGCCTAAAGGCAATAAAACAAACATCGCCCCGTATTTGGCGGCTATCGGAAGCAGTTTCGCCATTTTCTCCTTTTCACCGGATATCGAATTTATCACTGCTCTCCCTGGATAAATCCTTAAGGCCGCTTCCAACACTTCCGGGTTTGAGGAATCAATGCATAATGGCGCTTCTACCATTGAACTTAGTAGTTCCACGATCTCAACCATCTTTGATTTTTCGTCAATCCCAGGCATACCTACATTGACATCGAGAACTTCAGCGCCATTTTGGGTTTGTTCCAGCGCTAAACGGCGGACTTCAGTAGTCTTACCCTCTTTTAACTCCTCTTGCAGCTTCTTTTTTCCGGTAGGATTGATTCGTTCCCCAATAACCGTTAAAGGTTGATCAGAGCCAATAAATACTGTTTTTTGAGTTGAAGTTATTGCACTAAAAATATCTGAATCTACCTTGATCGGCTTTTTAAATTCCTGGACCCGTTCTTTTATTGCTTTGATATATTCGGACGAAGTCCCGCAACAGCCTCCAATTAAGTTAACACCCGCCTTCAAAAGAGCATTAACATGGGTCCCAAATTCAACCGCTCCCATACTGAACACCGTCTTACCATCAATTAACTTTGGTAATCCGGCATTAGGTTTTGCGATTAAAGGAACTTTGGCATAGGGTTTCATCTGTTCAATAAACTTGATCATCTTTTCCGGACCGGTTGAACAATTACAACCAAACGCATCCACGCCTAAACTTTGAAGAGTTATTAAAGCAGTAACCGGATCAGTCCCGGTTAAAGTCCTTCCATCTTCATCAAAGGTCATCGTAACCCAGATCGGGAACGTGCAACTTTCCTTTATGGCAATTACGGCCGCTCTCGCCTCTTGAAGGTCAGTCATAGTCTCAATGGCAAAACAGTCAACTCCGCCTTCTAATAACCCTTGTACTTGTTCTTTATAAACTTCAACCACATATTCAAAAGGCAATTCGCCCAAGGGACGAATAAACCGTCCGGTAATTGAAAGATCCCCCGCTACCAATCCTAATTCCCCAACTGCTTCCCTGGATAAGATGGCTAACTTTCGGTTGATTTCTAAAACCTGATCAGCTAAACCGAATTCCTCCAGTTTTATTCTGTTTCCACCGAAAGTACAAGTATAGACAGCATTCGAGCCGGCAGCTAAATAATCTTTCTGAATCGATACTATCGAGTCCGGATGTTCCAATACCCATTGTTCCGGACATACTCCCGTCGGCATTCCCTTCTTTTGCAATTCAGTTCCGAATGCCCCATCTAAAACAATTATCTTTTGATCAACCATTTTTTTGAAATCAATTCTGTCCATCTATTTCAATCCTTTCAATTCCGGCAATGGCGATCACCGATTTTTCCGGTGTCAACATTAGCTTTTCAGTCAACCTTACTTCTAATTTACCTAAATCAAGCAAATCAAAGATTGCTTTTTGATAAGAAAGATCTAAATCGCCGTAACCTGGGCTATACCTATGTTTAGTAATTCTTTTCCCTTCCCGGTATAATATTTTATTAAAAAAATTCACAATCCAATCCAGACAAGCATCAGCCGTTTCGGAGGCTATCGCGTCTAAAATGGTCCCATAAGCAGCATCGCCTTGTTCGATCTCCATATTAATCCGCTCAACTATTTCTTTTCCCACCGTTGCTGCAAATAATATTAATTCATCACTGCTCTCCAATAACCGGGCTAAAGATTTGCTTTGAAAACAAAGCCCGGTTTCGATCAAGATCGCTTCTTTCTGATGCGATTTAATAATAAAACGACCTGCCGTTCCTTTGGAACGGCAGTATATCATCCCATCTCGAAAGCCTTGGTCCAATTTTCGCTGATGGTTAAGATCAATTTCAGTTAAATTTTTTCTAAAACCTAACCGGGTCATTACATAATTTCGATTTGGACTAGCTGAGATACTCTTGAAATTAATAATTTTTGAATATGATTCCATTACTATTCTCGATCCAATGAAATTAAACCGCTGATTATTTCCCCTTCAACCATTGTCATTACCACATCTAAGTCTGGAGTTAAGGCCACCAAATCGGCATCCTTTCCAGGATATAAACTTCCCTTATGCTTATTGATACCGAGATAACGGGCTGGATTATAGGTAGCCATTCGCAACGCGTCCGTCAATTCACAGCCGGTAAAATCCATAAAATTCTTTACTGCTTTTTCCAAAGTTAAAACGCTTCCCGCTAAATTACCCTTTTGATTAGTCAGGCTATCTTTTTCAAGCGTCAACTCTCCTTCGTTTGTCAGATAATTTCCATTTGGCATTCCCGTAGGTAACATAGCGTCCGATACAAGAATAATTTGCTCCGGGCCTTTAGTATTTAAGACCAATTCTAAAGTTCCAGGGTGCAGGTGAACGCCGTCAGCAATTATTTCTACCATTAATTCCGACCTTAATAGCGCCGCCCCTAACACTCCCGGTTCACGATGATGGAAAGGACGTAACTGATTAAAACAATGGGTGATACAACTAAATCCATTAGTAATTGCGGTAATAGTAGTTTCAAAGTCCGCATCGCTATGGCCGATAGCGCATAAGATTCCTTCATCAACCAGTGAAGCGGCTACTTCCATGGCTCCCGGTAATTCCGGCGCCAAAGTGACCATTTTAATACCGAATTCAGATAACTGATGAAGTTTCAATACTTCTTCCAAATCAGGTTCGCGTAATTCATTAACTAGATGAGTCCCATAGTATTTGTGAGATAAAAAAGGGCCTTCCAAGTGTAACCCGAGACAACGAGCGCCTTTATATGGTTTTTCCCCAATTCCGGCCAATGCTTTGGCTACCTTGGCCAAATCATCATAAGCCGCTGAAGTAACACTTGCCAAAAAAGTAGTGGTTCCGTGAGTAACATGAAACCTAGCTACTTCAATTAGTTTATCGGTAGTCCCTTCCATGACGGCAGCCCCACCGCCCCCATGAAGATGTTGGTCGATAAAACCGGGAACTATCATCAGCCCTTCCAAAGGTACCTCCCGAAAACCATCAGGAATACTGACTTGTTCCACTGGTCCCGCAGCCAAAATCTTTCCATCTTTGATTAACACATTTGCTTCATCAAACATTACAAATGGGGTTAATAATGCCGCTTTGGTTAATGCCAGTTCTCCAGCCAAAAGATCAACTCCTCATCCTCCGTGATCAAGTCATTAAAACTTTCCTCCGGAGCTGAAAGCCGAATGGACTCTTTCAAATTAATATCGACTCCCGGTATGATACTTTCAATATAAGTAGTTATTATCCCATATTAAAGGATATTTCTTTGGAAATAGGTGTTCAACTACTGTTAACTGTTTAGGGTGGGGCAAACTTAAATCAATCGAGTCATAATATCCAAATGTTAGTTTGGTTAATAACTTGTCTTGCTCTTGGTTTTGAGGTGTTCCAAATTTAGAGTTTATCTCCCAACCCATCGATTCTTGCCAAACCCACCTAAACCGCCCCTCCAAATTTCCCAAATCAAAACATTCGCCGTCTTTGAGATCTTTTATGGAGCAGGCTCTTACATTTAAGATAGGACGTAAAAAGTTTAAAAATTGCGGCCAATCGATGATTTTAATCATTCCCATCCGTGGCGCCGGATCAATATGAATACCACCCAGCCGATAAGCGGCGGCATTCAACAGATGAATCGGAGTTCCTCTTATATATAAAGTCTTCTCTGAAGATAATTCCCCACTGATTACCGCCATCATCTCAAATGCTACTTCCCGATCAATCGCTGCAGATTCGTTAATAATTAATTTTCGCCCCGGCTCATCCAAATAATTCAGATAACCTTTTAGATCACCTTTATTATTCTCCCAAACTAGAAAGTTTTCCTTTTTTGGAAAGGGAACCTCTTTTTCGACTCTGTTCTCAATTTCGATCTCCTTATACCGGTCTTCCCACCACTTAAGTTCTCTTTTTGGTTGAAGCCAATATTTCGCATTTCCGTTATTATAAATAGAAGCGATTTGCGAAAGGTCTTTAAACTCAACAATCCTAAACCTACCGCCGGAAACCTTTTTAGTTATTACTCTACCTGGTTTAAGCTTAGTTTTATATCTGGGTAAAATCGGAACAAACCCAAATCGCGGATAATAATCCGGTAAGCCCCAGAGAAAGACCCCAGGTACTCCCAAGCATTTTAACTCTTCTAACCCTTGGGTTAAACACGTCCCGGCATAACCTTTACCTCGATAATCAGGATCAGTAACCACCGGCGAAACTGCCCAGAGCGGTATTTCGACCCCTTCAAAAAATAGCTTTTGTGGGAAAAACCCAACCGCCGCCACTACCCTGCCCGCTTCTTCGGCTAGATAAACCCACTCCGGGTCCCAGCCTTCCTTTGAATAAAGATATGAAAATAAAACCCGGTGTTCCTCTCCATTTTTGGGATTTGACGCCGAGTCGGATTCTTTGGAAAAGCCTTTTTCAATTAAGTTTAATAAAGGTTCAATGTCTTTACTCGTGGCATGACGGTAGCGGACCAAGTTAAGCTCCTTGATGTTTTAAAATGATAGCCTGTCTCCTGTCTCCTGTCTCCTGTCTCCTGTCTCCTGTCTCCTGTCTCCATTATATCCCTTGTATGTTTATTGTCAATTATCTACTTCATCTAAGTCTTCCAGTCCCGTTATACCAATACTCTTGGAGCCAAATTAGGCCAAAAAAGAACATATAATACCAAAAAGCGCGTAATGCGTTCCAGTGAATGTAACTTATCCACCCTGCTTTAACGAAAAGAAGTTCCCCTAAGGTATTTAAAATCGCCCAACCAACCCAATAGCTTATCTTTAAAACCAGACTTTTGGATTTCGGAAATAATCTGATAAATAATCCCCCTTCAGCAGGGGCAATTCCCAGGACGGACCAAAGGCTCAAACCACCAACTGTTGGACCGTGATAACCCCATTGGTTAGATATCACTCCGACTATGTCGCTAACAACCCCTAGAAGACTGGAGAAAATCAGGATGGGATAATAAGCTCTAATCTTTTCCGCTCTCATTTGCCAAATATAAATTGATCCTATGATAATAAAACTTACTATATAGACCATCCTATTTCCCTTATATTAAGACCTATTTAACCTTATTTTTTTTATTTGATTTTTATCTTACTAATTCTATGAAAGGAACGTCAACACCCTTATTAGTCCGTTTGTTTTCTATAGTTTTACCTTTCTTTATTATAATATTAAGAATATATTGTTAAATTATTACTTCTGGGTTATAATTAACATAAGATTACCTATTGTTTCTTCTTTTTTTAAATATCTTAACTATTCATCTTGAGACCAAAATGTATGGAGTTGATCTTATGATTCGTTCTTCCGAACAAGGTTTTAGTACGATTGAGATAATCATATCCGTCTTTCTAATCGGTCTTATAGTTGTGGCCGTTATGCTTTTTTCCGGGACTTCCCTTAAAACATCTACTGCCAATCGATTGAAAAATAATGCCGTTCGCCTTGCTCAACAAACTATTGAAAACTTGAAGCAATATGATCAACAGGGTTTTAATCGGAACACATTCCGAACAATTCCCGGTGTTATTGGTAATCAAATACCTTCACCGGTTGTAGATGGAGTTATCTATAACGTAAATACGCAAATAATCCCTGATAATTTAAATCCGGATATTGCTAACAACAATAACTATATCCCCATTCGAGTAACTGTTTCCTGGAACTATTTAGGACGAAATCAGATAACTGTCGATACTTGTATGATACAGTGGCAATGAGTAATTTATTAATTCGATTATAATAACGGAGGTTCTTCGATGTTTTTTCGATATTTACGTTTAAATGATCGAGGCTTTACTCTTATCGAAATCTTGATCGGATTAGTCTCTATCTCAATTATCGCTTTAGCGCTTCATCAATTTATAACTCACAGTTTCCGAACCAATGATTGGATTATTGACGAAACCGATACTTTGGTTACGGCTAATAGAATTTTTAACAATATCACCGAGACACTTAATTGTGGATTTGACTTTCAGTCTACCGGCGGAGGAAGGATACTGAATTTCACCACTGATAGTTTTAATGCTTTAGATCAAGAAATAACAGCTAGTATTACATGGGACGGTAGCAGTATTACATTAGCCCGAGATGGTGATTTGCCACGGGTTATAAACTCTAACCAAGACCAGGTGGAAAATCTTATATTCCAAACACCCAACGATTTTAGTGTTCGTATTTTACTTACAATAGCCGGAAATAATTACGAGACCACCATTCGGGGTATGAATCAATCTGATAATTAAGAGGATTAAATAATAGTTATATTTAGGAATAATTGTTAGGGGTGATTTTAGTGTTAAAATCTTTTTTTACTAAACTCAATAACGCTTATGGTATGGCTTTTCCGTTAGTACTTCTTTTTACTTTCCTAGCCGTATCTCTTTTAGTAGCCGGTCTTGGTCCGCTGATTACTACCCAGTCAAGAGTTGTCGCTCACACCGAAGATCAATTGATTGCCAGATATGCTGCGGAGGCTGGAGTTAAACGGGGTTTAGTTTTAGCCCGTAATGATTATGATAGATTACCCGAAGGGAGAAGCCCCAGCACGATAAAGGAGAGAAAGGATGTAACGGAGTCACTTCTTAATTTGGGGGGGATCTCCTACAAATATTCTTATCGATATGTAGATGGAAATACAAAACGAAACCCAATGAGAATGGAGGTAACTGCTACTGCAACTTCAAAAAATACGACTGCCGATTCAATGGCATGGATTGTTTTCAATTCTGGCGATATCCCAGGTTATACTTCACCTAATCTAATCGAACTTATTACAAGCGCTAATTCTAAAAACTTGGATAATTGCTATCATTGGGAAAGCAAAACTAGATATAATACTAATAAATGGGGCTTCGGGACTAATGCTAAAGGAACAACATATGGTTACCCTTCTAATGGTACTCAAGAAAACATCATTCTTTTTAATAATAACTATGTAAAAAGCGAGTTCAAACTGGACTATAACTTTAATTTCACTAAAAATTCCGGTTCTGGTGGAATTGGAGTAATTTACGGAGCTTCAGACGGTGATACTGCATATGATTTCAATGCTTATTGTGTCAAATTTAATAAATCCCGTGAAGCCTTTTCCGTTACAAAATTCACAACAGAGAATAGTAAATATGGTAACCGTCCGGTTGAATTATTTATCAATACGGATGAGTCTGGTCCTCAATCATATGGTGTTAAAACAGGCGAACAAGCCATGTTCCAACCCAATGGAAAAGATCCCTCCGATCATTCCAAAACCAGTTTTAACGGGATCGATGATCTTGGCAATGTTATCGGTCGCTCTTCGATCTCCTTTAGTGATGTGAAAAAATTAACTGGGGTTGATCCTCGTACTTATGATGCTAACTATTCAATACGTATTGAAACAATTTTAGAAGATGTTACTGTTTATAACAAAGATGGTACTAGCTATCCGGATAAACGTCTACGGCAGAATGTATATCTTAAACCTGCAGATGCTAAGGTTGAAGACTATGTGAAAGTACTTAGTTTTATTGATTTTTCCGATGTTAACCCTACAAAAACATATGACCTTGTTACCAAAGGCAAAACTGAAATTCAAAACCCTCAAATCGATCTCAAACGTAAATATAATAGAGACAAACATATTCGCACTGGATTAAGAGTTTGGGATGTTAAATCATGCGAATTTTACAACTCCAATATTCAAGGCGACTTTCAGGAGATTTATGATGTTCGACGGATAATTTGGAAAAAGTAACTCTTCCCCACAACCAACAGTTAATAATAAAGAGGCGTACCAATCAAACTGGTGAGCCTCTTTATTTAAACATTAAATCGTAACTGCTTCTTTTTCTCACACAACCCCGGGCCAACATGCCAATATTCCTTAGACGTTTGACCCGCGTTTTAATAAATATTCAACTAAAAGCTGCACTATTACACTTAATTTCTCACTTGCCACTTCTTATTTCTCATTGGGTTCCCAAACCGGATCATAGTCATTAGCCTCTGACAATTTGGTAACTTTTCCGTCAAGTGTCACCAAATACAGGGTTGATTTTTGAAATGAGGTGTTTTTACCGACAAAGATCAGTTTGTCTCCCTCCGGCGACCATTTGACCATACTTAGCGGTAAGGAAACCTTCACATCGATTTCATCCTCCATCTTGGTGTTCAAATTATAAATAACCAACTTTGATTCGGACAAAACTGCCACCCGTGAACTATCCGGCGACCAGCCTGGTAACATCGGCTTAGCCCCGGTCTTTCCCAACAGCCGGTCATAATCGTTTCCATCAGTACCAACTAGATAAGTGCCGTAAAAGTATTCAAAAGTAACAGTCCCACTTTCACTCACACGTGCATCTACATCAGCTACTTTTGTGAAAGATAACATTTTACCGTCCGGAGACCAAGAGAAACCGTCCTGATAATCAATACTTTCCCTCAATCTAGTGGCCTCCGCAATCTTCGTCTCATTGGCGCCATTGCTATCCATCACCGTTATTTGATTATAAGAGCCGGCAATTGTCATTTTAGTTGAAAGATACCCAATCTTACTATTATCCGGCGACCAGACGGCTTCTCTATACGAGTCGTCGTTCTTGGTGACCTTCACCCGTTCCGTCCCATCCGAGTTCATCATATAAATATACTTTTTACGCTGATATTTTTCCAGACAGAGAATTTTTTGGCCATCAGCCGACCAGGAGGGGCATGTCCCTTCCGCATCCCTTTCGGTTAAACGAATTAGATTTTTGCCATCCGTATCGACCCGGCAGATAATGGTTTTAGATTTATTCTTCATCATGAAAAGCACTTTCGTACTATCCGGCGACCATAAGGGCAAATAGTCGGCAACGCAATTCCTGGCAATTTCCACCTGCCCGCTGCCGTCATCATTCATCACCCGGATCGCCATTGCTTTACCCTTCTTGGAAAGATACATTATCCTTTGCCCATCAGGAGACCATTGCGGTTTCAGATCATCATTTTTACTGTTAGTCAGCCGTTTCAAACCCGATCCGTCTTCATTGATGGTATAGATCTCAAAGTTACCATCCCGTTTTGAAGAAAATGCGATTCGGCGGAGACTCTTCACCGCCGCACCCTTATCTTCCTCAGCATTACTAACA
Source organism: Bacillota bacterium (assembly GCA_012728785.1). Lineage (GTDB taxonomy): Bacteria > Bacillota > UBA4882 > UBA8346 > UBA8346 > JAAYHS01. Next base: position 10,689 of record JAAYEK010000256.1, read on the forward strand.
TTTTCAACATTTTCTATATTGTCAACACTTTCAATGTGGTCAATCTTCTCCTCCGCCATAATCATCGGACCTAAAGCCAACAGTAAAACCGTTATCATCAAAACCGAACGCCTAATCCCCATTAACTTCCCCTCCCACAGTATTAAAAATTGGGACTCTCATATCTTCTCTATTTTACCGTAAATATACCTATGCCGCAATAAGTTTCTTGAATGAGATGTGGAAAATGTGAGCCAAAAAAAAGACTGCCTCCTAAGAGACAGTCTTTTGACTTACAGTAAACTACTTCTTACCAGAAGCTCACGTAGCAGCTAGCATATACGCCATCATCTTCGTTAGCATCTACGCCTTTGCTGAACATACCGGCTCTGGCTTCGATCACGCCATAGTTGTAGCCAACATAGAAATTGGTGTAGTTATCGGCTTCATCAGCTTTTTCGTCTGCTTGAGCAGCTCTGTAGCAGAGGGTTACGTTGTCCATGGGTTTGTATTTCAATTCATACAATAAACCGCCATCTGCGAATTGATAGCCGTCATCCATACCGACCATAGCTTCAAAGTTGATAGCATCAACAGAAGCACCGATTTGAATAACACTGATATCCTCTACACCAGCTGCATCAAAAGAAGAAGAAACATAGTCAGCTTTGATGGTTCCAAAACCTAAAGCATAAGAACCACCGACGTTAATTTCGCTGTTGCCGGCCTTGTCGCTATAACTACCAACATGAACGTCTCCGCCGTCAAACTTGAAGGTAGCAGCAATTGAAATTTCATTGTCATTATTTTCATCATAGGTGTTAAATCCATAAGCCAAGTTAACTTTTACGGTATCGGTTACATAGTCAACACCAAGTACGTTGTCTGTCAAGTCTTTGTCAAACATGCAATCGGTATGGCTTCCAAGCACGTCAATATTATACATTCTAGCCATTCCTTGGTTACCTTTTTCATTTTCAAAGTTGGTGTACCAAACGTTGAAGTTGGAACCGCCAACGCCGTCAATACCAAATTCATAGATACCATTAACAGCCAGGGTTTTATCATCATGGTCGACAGTTTCACTATAATATCCATTGAGTGGCCATGAATCAAGTTTAGCACCGATGGTACCCCAGCTACCGGTCTCTTCATCTTTGACAGTACCTTTTAGTAACAATTTGATACCGCTGTTATAAACACCACTCGGCATGTTTTCACGAGCATCGCTATCCACATAACTCCAGCAAATTCTTCCGCCTACATACGCATCAAGAGCAGCAGCAGAAGCTACTACGGTTAATGATAAGGTTAAAACAACTACTAATGCAAGTACTAATAACTTTTTCATTAAGTAAACTTCCTCCTCTAAATTTAAAATAAAATAATCCAATCAAGCGTTTCATTAATCTTTCCAATGGAACTGGTTCTTTTCAAGTTTCGAAACAGATACATCTTTGGACTAATATGCTTGACCTAAAACCTATTAGCTTACCTCTACATCGCCTCCTTTCATATCTTTAATGAATCCGGTAAGTGATGTAATAAAGGTTATAATACTAGCTAATCTTAATACATTACAAATTAATTATCTTATTGTTAAGCGAAAAATCCTAGTCGGATATTTCCTAGTTAAATAATCACATACTGAAGCTGACTTTTTAAAAAACAATGATTTTTTCTCGACATATTTCTTAAATTTCTCTCTCCTTGTTTTCAGAATGACTAAAAAAATTACCTATCCTTTTCTTTCTCAAAATCCGATTTCAGCTTAATTGGCTTGATTCCTGCTAGTAAAAAATTATCAGCCGGATCTAAGTTCTAACTATGCTTTTACTGCATCCTAAATTCCTTCTTTAAATTTTCTTTCCATCTTTTCCATTAGATTTAGCGATTCAGCTAGTTTAAAAATACTCCTTTCATCCCAACCTATCATCAACGAGGAGGTATCGAGATGAACTCTAAAAAAATTATTTTAGGTGTAGCCATGATTGTCTCTATTAATGTCTTTACGGGTTGTAACTGGCTTAATGACAACCAACCCCGTCCGGCTCCGGTCCGGCCGCGTACTCCAACTCCCACACGGAACATAACTCCGGCTCCGACCAAAAGAACTCCTGGAGCTTCCGGGTTAACCGAAAAGCAACTATTGGATCGAATCAAGCGGATCGAGACTGCCGCTAAAAAGGAGAACTGGTCGGTATGTAACCGGGAGACTAACCTGCTGGGAGTGGATATGACCCGTTACCGTCCCTCATCGACCAATGGCAAATCATTAAGAAATATCGCCACCTTTGATACGGCTTACGCCAAGCTTCAAGCCGACGCCAAAAGCAAAAACCGACCGGGAATTATCAAAGACTGTGATAAACTACGGGATGATCTACGCCGGATCAAAAATAATCCATAATCCAATAAATCCGTGTTAATCCTGTCTAAAAGAAAAGGAGCTTAGACAGGATTAACGGGATGAACACGGATTATAAAAACCAAATATTATAATTTTTACATCTCCCTATCTGCGCAATCTGCGTAATCTGTCTCATCCGTGATCAAAACTTGCTATTGGCAATCTTATCGACTGGAACCGGCAAAATAATTCCTTGACCCGTTTCAATCTTAGTATGGTCTTTAATATTATTAATTTCCATTAAAACTTCGACAGTTGTCCCATAACGTTTAGCAATCCGCCAAAGGGTCTCTTTGGGCTTAATCTCATAGAAATGATTCTTGGGTATGGGAAGCGCCAGCTCGAAGCCTGCAGCTATCTTTTCCGTGTCTGATTTTAGTTTATTCTCAGCTAAAATATTTTCTTTGGTGATCCCGAATTTTTTAGCAAGACCACTAATAGTCTCTCCTGTTTTCACTTTTACTTTCACCTTAACAGAATCAACCGCTTTAGACGCTGTCGGTTTGGACTCTGGCGGTATTGCTTCCATAGGGGTTGAATCGACTGTACCAGGTAGTTTGGAAAGGTCAGGTAACATTTTTTCTTCAACCGGGATCTCTTTATCAACCGGTTCCGTTTGAAGCGGCCCATCGACGGGTTTCGGTTTAACAGTTTCCTTTAGACTTGTAGACTCAGTTTGAGAAGTGTTTTCTAAGGTCGCGTTTTCATTAATTGGTTTTTCGTTGGTATCCTCCTGGACTGTAGAAGTGCTAATAACTGGAGCTCTTGGTTCAGTCTCCACCGGTGTTTTAGGGATTTCCATTTCTGTTGAGGGCTTTTTACCCACCGTATGAACACTGGCATTATCAATCCCTTCATTCTTCAGGCGAATGATTTTAGGAGTCACAAAAATCACTACTTCCGTATGTTCTCTGGTATCTTTTTTGTTCCCAAAAAGTCGCCCAATTAATGGTACTCTAGCTAGCCCTGGTAATCCGGAATTACTGGATGTATTAGACTCACTATGTAAACCGGATAAGACGAAGGTCTCCCCTTCACGCAACCTCACCACCGAGCTTGCTTCCCTGGTTCGAATCACCGGCACATCGTCGCCTTCTCCGGTTTTTCTCCAATCTACGATCGTACTGACTTCAGCTTTAATCGAAACAGTCACAATATCATCTTCATTAATCCGCGGGGTCACTGTCAACTTAGTTCCAACTTCAAGATAAGTAACAATATATTCGATCCCCGTAGATGAACGATTTGTTGTAATAATGGGAAATTTATCACCAATTAATATCTTCCCTTCTTGGCTATCGGTAATTGAAATATTAGGGTTGGCTAATAGGCGGGCCTTATTGGTTGCTTCCAAAGCGCTGAGTGTCGCCATAGTAGTTAATTTAAAGTTGGCCGTCGAGGAGATCTTGTTAAACTCCCAGTTCAACCCCAATTCCTTACTTCCGCCTTCGGTTAACTCCTCCATTCGCGCTTCAATATTCAACTGGGGCATCTCCCGATCAAGCCTGACTACGATCTCTTCGATATTTTGATGTTCCAAGATACTGGCTTTGATCGTAAGTTGGTTGGTCCGGGTATCAACTCCAATCTTATCCTCGGCGATAATTATTTTTAAGGCATTCTTCACCTGTTCCGGCGAAGCATATCTTAGGTGATAAAGTTTTGTCTCCCTGCTCTCAAAATTGCTAAAAGTTTTCTCGTTGCCGATAATAACTGTCCTGGTCTGAGTGATCCACCGGAAGGAATAACCGTATGTCTGAGTCAACAACTCAATCGCTTCTTTAATCGACAGTCCGTGTTTGAGTTTGATGGATACATCTCCCTTGACTTGAGGGTCCATTAAAATATTGATCCCGCCCAACTCGGCCAGAGAACGGAATACGTCTCGAATATCGGCGTCGAATACTTCGAAGTTGGAGATAATTTCGGTTTTCACTCCCGCTAAAACCGGATGGGAGCAAAAAAAGATCATCACCATTAACGTCAAAAACAATGGGGCTGCTATGAGTTTATTTCGTTTACCCATTATTTGGCCCTCTCTTTCTTATCCAGTTTCACACGGCCTTTCGGGGTGATTAAAATGACCGAGTCATTGTTAATTTCTCCCACCCGGTATTTGGTCCCCGGTAAAATCTCCCCCAGTTTCAATAGATAGGATTTATTTTGATATCTAACGATGATTACCTGACTATTTTCTGTTCCTAAGATCCCTTTTAAAACCGGTTTTTCCGGGTTCTCATCCGGTTTAGCGATTGGTAACAGTCCTTGATCAGGCCTTATCAGCTGCAGGTCATCCCTGACCGGTTGATTTGGAGGAACAGTCGGCCTTGTAGTTTGATCTTTGCGCCTCCGGGCTGCTATTATTGAAGGAGGCGGTAAAAAAAGATCCCTCTTTGAAATTGGGCCCGTGCCCATTTTTAAGCTTGGTGTTGTTAATTGATCTTCAGTATACTTGTCGTTAATATTGCCGGTTAACGGCGGGACAGCTGTTGCCGGGCTAGTTGGGCTGATAGGAGCCGGTTTAGGTTGCATAAAAAAACTCCAATATAAAGCCCCCCCTAAGGCAAACAGCAAGACAACCAATAAACCCGGCCTAACTGCCGGTTGCTTTTCCTGGGAATTTCCGCTCATGGGTTCACCTTCCCTTGTTCCACGGGAGCGATCAAGTCTAATATTAATTGAGTATTTAGCTCATAGGCTTTCCTACTCTCAGAATCGGGTTCGGAAGCATTTATGTTTAGACCTGAAACCATCATAAACCGCTTCGATTCAAGTATGGACTCTAGAAACCTTTTAATACCGTGATACTCCCCGTTTAATTCCACCGCCCATTGATATACTTGATAATTCGGCAAACCTCTGAAATTCTTTACTTGATCGTCTATTTTACAGAAGATAATGTCCACCTTACAATTCCGGGCGATTCGTTCCAGTTCCAAAACAAAAGCTGCTTGTTCCTCCCGGCTGGGAGCAAACCGTTGCAACCGATAAATTTCCGCGATTCCGGTTTTGCTTTGTTCTCTCAACAGCGGTAGTGTCGCTACTTTTTGTTTCATTTGCAACAACTCGGATTCACGCTGATTTATTTTTTGTTTCAATTCGTTATTTTTCAATAAATAATGGACCCCTCCGGCAATGATTCCACCGGAGATCAAAATGATCAATATAATAAAAATTATGGTTGAAAGATTATTTTTTTTCGTCATATTCCAGGGAACCCCTCCCGGTTACCATTTCCAGATTAAATTGATAACTGGTAAAATCGTTGTCTTCTTCCTTTTTAATCTCTTTCAATGAGGTGCTTTGATAATATTCACCAATATTAATTTGATTTAAAAAATTACCAATCGAAGGTATATTTAACGACTGACCGGTGACTACTACCTTCCCGGTATGGTCGATTATCAGCTCTTCCAACCAAATATTTCCCGGCATAATTCTAGCTAAACTATTAAAAATTTCAAGTTGCGGTTGGTAAAACCCTCTTATTTGTTCTATTTCCCGCTGTAATTTGATCAACTCTGCCTGGGTCTGTTCCAATCTTCGTACCTCATCCATTTGCGGTTGAAGAAACGTAATTTGTTGATCAATGGAAGCCAATTTTCGGGTTGACTCTTGATAGTTAAAGTACTCAAAAACCCCGAATCCGGCTGAACCAAGGAGTAAAATTACCCCCCCGAATAAAATCATCAAATTTAATAAAGTAACTTGCTGTTTAGGCCGAAATTCTAGTGGTAATAGATTAATTCTCACTCCGGGATCACCTCCCGCATCGCTAGACCCAAAGCCACACTATAAAGTGGCAGTTCCTCTTCAATTATGAGCCGCAGCTTTTTAGGCACAATAATCTTCTGCAAAACGCTTCCCTCAAGAACAGGAATTCCTAATTCCCGGTTGAGAAAAATCGCCAAATTAGTTAATAGGGAACCACCGCCGTTAATGATCAGGCGGTTCACTTCTTCGTTCCTTTCTTGTAAATTAAAATAATCAAAAGAGCGTCTGATTTCCAAAGCTAATTCCTTCAACCCTTCTTGCATGGCAAAATTAGCTTTCGATTCTAGACTCTGACTAATAGAATCGCTTTCACTCAAAGCATTAATCTTATTTAGCTTTATATCTTCCGCTTCTTCTACGGCAATTCCGAGATTAGTGGCAACCGTGGTAGTGAACCTATTTCCCGCCAAAGGGATCACTCTAGTAAATAAAGGAATCCCATCTTTTAAGATCATCAAATCGGAAGTTTCGAATCCAATATCCAAAAGCGCTACTGCACCTTCGGTATTAGCGTTTTCTAAACCCGCCGCCCGCATCAGGCTAAAAGTCTGAATATCCACCGCAGCAGTTTGGAACCCCTGATCTCTAAGGGTTTCCACATGGCTATAAATAATATCATTTCGGGCGCAAACCATTAGGACATCCATTTCATTTTGGTCCGGATACCGTCTAATGACTTTAAAATCAAGGGTCACTTCATCTACTGGAAAGGGAATGTAACGTTCTGCCTCCCAATGAATGGCGTTAGCTACCTCTTCATCTTCCATCATTGGCATTTTAATATGTCTAATTATCGCTGCTTGCCCGGGAATAGCGATTGTTACCCGTTTGGAAGAAATCCGATTTTTAGCGAACAGTTCCTTAATGGCTTTCCCGACTTGTTCCCGTTCTTTAATTTCACCGGCGTCTAACGCGCCTGCAGGTATCATGATTTTCCCAAAACGGATCAACCGGGGTTTTAAACCGCCCTGCAATTCCAGAACTTTAATTGAATTAGCGCCGATGTCCAAACCGACTCCGACTTTAGCCATTTACCAAAACTCCTCATTCAGCTTTTGCCGAGTATTCACAGAAGATCATCGGCAACAAATCGCTCTAAATCAAGTCTTTTTTGTAAAATTATTCTCTTGTTGCTTATTAATGCAGCTAAAACAGGGATTCCCCTCCTCAAAAACTTGGAAGGGAATTGATTTTCCTAATATAACTAAATCATTAACCGGGTTATAAACGTCCCGGCCACACGCATTTTATCCTAATCACAACCCATACAATCCGTATATCTTAAAAACAATCTCTTCCCAATAAAGCGCAATTAGACTTCCAACCACTAAAAAAGGCCCGAATGGAAAAGCTGTTTTTCGATCGATCTTCCTCAAAAGCATCAACGGAGCAATCACCAGCACTCCCAAAAAACTTCCGCTAAACAACACAAACAATGCCCTCTCCCAACCTAAAAAAACCCCGGCCATCGCCAGAAACTTCACATCCCCCATACCCATTCCTTTTGGGTAAAAGAAAGTAATCGCCAGTAATATTCCGCCGCCGATTAGTCCACCTAAGATCCCGGCTATCATCTCCCCTTGCCAGATTCGAAACAGCAAACCAATCACAATCATCGGCAAGGTCAAAACATTGGGGATTAACCGGTGGTCCAAATCAATAAAGGCAATCACAATCAAGGCGTAAGTCAAGACTAAGGCCATCGCTCCGTCAACAGTTAAACCAAACCGTATCCAACAAAGTACGGTAAATACCGCTGTAATTAACTCCACCAGCGGATATCTCCAACTGATGGGAGTTTTACAGTAACGGCAGCGCCCCCTAAGCCAAATATAGCTCAAGACCGGAAAAAGGTCGAAAACCCCCAGCCGGTGATTGCAGTTTGGACAATGGGAGGGGGGGAGAACGATTGACTCCCCCCGAGGGATACGATAGATAAGTACGTTTAGAAAACTGCCGATTATTAATCCGAGCAATATTAATACTAAATAAAAACTAAACATTAATGTCCCTTACCCCAAACTTAATCATGAAGACCACCAACATTTAAACAGTTAGCAGTTATTTCACCAGCGGCTCCAATAACAATAGCATAATCCATTGTTCCCGTACTCGGACAGTTAGGAAGTGTTTGCATCGCTGAAAAACCACCTGGCATCGGAAGAATTAGATCACCGATAGCAGGTGGAGCTCCTCCGGTTGTAACACGAAAAAGCTCGCTTGCCGCCTCTATCGTGCCCCGGTTCGCTAAACATGTTTGAGTGAAAGAGGTTCGGCGCGCAGCCATCAGATTTGGTATCGCCAATGCAGCAATAATCCCGATGATTAATACAACGATCAAAATCTCGATTAATGTAAAGCCGCTTTCATTTTTAGCTATTTTCATCATCATTTCACCTCCTTTCCAATATTTATTTAAATATACTCATTTTACTCCCGTACTAAGTGAGAACATAGGAATCATCACCGCTGATACAACCATGGCGACAACTCCCCCTAAGCAAACCATAATCGCCGGTTCTATCAATTTGGTCAGGGACTCAATGGCATAACCCGCTTCTTTTTCATAAAAGTCGGCCACCTGATTGAGCATGGTTGATAATTCTCCAGTCTCTTCCCCCACCGCAATCATCTGAGTGACCATTGGTGGAAATACTTTCTTTTCCGCCAAAGGTTTGGCCAGCCCTGTCCCTTGGGTAATATTAACCCTTGCTTTACTAATGGCATCGGCTACTACTGTATTTCCTACTGCTCGTTCTACCATTTCTAGGCTAAGGGTGATCATTAAACCACTCTCTAATAGAGTAGCTAAAGTCCGGCTAAAACGAGCTGAAGCCAACTTTTGAATCACCGGTCCGACAACTTTTATATTAAAGAGCAATTTATCAATTTTTCTTCTCCCGGATGGGGTATCATAATAAAATTTTACTCCTAAAACCATTCCCACCAAAACCGCCAGAATCAAATACCAATACTTTACGAACATATCGCTGGTAGCCATTAATAATAAAGTAACACCCGGTAATTTCATATTGGCCCCACGAAACATATCTAGAAAATTTGGCAACACAAAAGTCATCAGTCCAAATATTACCCCAATCGCCACTACTACAACCATTGCCGGATAAGTCATCGCTCCAGTGACTTTCTTTTTCAGCTCAAACTCCCGCTCCAAATGCTCTACCAATCTAAAAAGGACCGTCTCCAACTGACCGCTGGCTTCCCCCGCTTCCACCATGTGAATATAGATGGTCGGGAAGATCTTCGGGTATTTGGCCATCGCCCCATGGAGGGTCTCGCCCCCCTCAACATTCCGCCGGATCTGATGGATCACCGACGCAAAGTAAGGGTTCTCCGTCTGTTGGGTCATTAAATTAAGACATGAGGCCAGATTCACCCCGGCCCGGATCATTACCCCGAACTGACGGGTAAAGATTAGCAATTCCCGGAGTTGCACTTTTTTCTGAAATATCTTGCTTTGCTTCTCCGCCCCAGACTTAGCCTCACCTTTGGGCTGTAACGAGGTGATATAATACCCCTCTTCCCGGAGCTTCAAAGCAGCTTCCCTGATCCCGGGAGCATCCATATACCCTTTTAAAGCCTGTCCCTTCTTATCCCGGATACTATATTCAAAAGAAGGCATCTCTTTATTTCTCCTTCATTATTAAGCAATAAGGCAATAACAAGTATGTTTAAGTAATAATCTAAATTAGATCCCTCGCCCTTTAAAAGGGTAACCACCATCCTCCAAGGTCAATTATTAAGCTTACAACGCCCAACTATTACCCTTTAAGGGATAGGGTCGCCTTTAGACACCCATGGTGTAACATCCATCCCAAAATTCAACCGTTCACCATTTGTTTAAACCTCCAAAGCCCAACCCTCAACTCCTGGCTCCTGTCTCCTGACTCCTGACAACTAAGTTAAAACATCATCTCCGCAAATCGCTTAAACTCTTCCTGATCGGAAGCCCGCATCATCGCTTCTTGTAAGCTAATCAATCTCCGTTGATATAACGCTTTCAACGAAGCGTCCAAAGTCTGCATCCCCAGCTTGCCTCCGGTCTGGAGGGCGCTGGGGAGCTGATATGTTTTACCTTCACGAATCAAGTTGCGCACCGCCCCGTTGGCGACTAAGATTTCCGTGGCCAAAACCCGTCCCGGTTGATTGAATTTGGGGATCAACTGTTGGGCCACGATGCCTTGCAATGTCACCGATAGTTGCATCCGTACCTGTTGTTGCTGGTGCGGCGGAAAAACGTCGATGATCCGGTCCACCGTCTGAGTGGTATCATTCGTATGCAAAGTCGCAAATACCAAATGCCCGGTCTCAGCTGCGGTCAAAGCGGTTTGAATGGTTTCCAGGTCCCGCATCTCACCGACTAGGATCACATCCGGGTCCTCCCGAAGGGCCGCCCGGAGAGCGCCGGAAAAGGAATCAGTATCGGCCCCGACCTCCCGTTGGTTAATAATGCTTTTTTTATGTTTATGTAAAAACTCGATCGGATCTTCTAACGTAATAATATGGCAACTCCGGTTGGTATTGATTAAGTCGATTAAAGCCGCCAAAGTAGTGGTTTTCCCGCTACCTGTCGGCCCGGTCATTAACACCAAGCCTCTGGATTTTTCTGCAAAGGACTTGACCACTTCCGGGATTCCTAAAATAGAAAGGTCCGGAATCTGGGTGGGAATCAACCGCATTACCCCGGATATGGCTCCCCGTTGCCTGAAAAGATTCACCCGAAAACGTCCTATGTTTTGTATTCCGTAAGAAAAGTCAACCTGCCCTTTATCGTCCAAGGTTTTTTGATGAGAGTCATCCAACATCGGGGCCACCAATTCCCGAATCGCGCTATTATTCAATTCCATCGCTCCCGAAATCGGGATCAATTCGCCGTATACCCTCAACATCGGAGGACGTCCGACCGTCAAATGCAAGTCGGAAGCCTTTTGATTCACCGCAGTAGTAAGCAGATCATTAATGCTCAAAGATTCAACCTCCCTGTTTTATGGTTTACTCTTTTATAAACTCGCCAAATCTCCAAAACCAAGACAATCAACTACTGTCTCCTATCTTCTGTCTCCCAATCTCTACTCATTCACATATGCCGCTCTTACAATCTCCTCCAAAGTTGTCTTCCCCTCCAACGCTTTCAAAAGTCCATCCTGGAAAAGAGTCCGCATCCCGTTTTTAACGGCCAATTCTTTAATTTCTCCGGCCGGAACGTTTTGACTGATTAAAACCCTTAGTTCCTGATTCACCAACAAAACTTCGTGGATGGCCAAACGTTTTGAATATCCTTTTCCGCTGCAACGTCGGCATCCCTCACCCTTATAAAATACCAACTTCTCGGGGGGCGTATCCGGTAGGTTCTTTCTGACGATATCGTAATAAATATGATCTTCCGCTAAGTTATAAGCCTGTTTACAATCGGGACAAACTCCCCTTACCAGCCTTTGGGCCAAAATCCCGATGACCGTCGATGCCGCCAGGAAGGGTTCGATCTTCATATCGATCAGCCTGGTGATACTACTAGGCGCATCGTTCGTGTGTAAGGTCGACAATACCAAGTGGCCGGTGAGCGCCGCCTGGGTGGCGATCTGGGCGGTTTCACCGTCCCGGATCTCTCCGACCATGATGATATCCGGATCTTGCCGGAGAAAGGACCGGAGGGCCATGGCAAAGGTCAAACCCGCTTTATTATTCACTTGGACCTGGTTAATTCCATGAATTTGATATTCCACCGGGTCCTCGACGGTCATGATGTTTTCTTCGGGTGAATTCAACTCATTCAGGACCGAGCTAAGGGTCGTCGATTTACCGCTTCCAGTAGGACCGGTCACCAGAATAATTCCGTGAGGCTGTTTATACACTGAACGGAATCGTTCCAGAGTATCCGGGAGAAATCCCAAACTCTCCATCTTGGCGAGGACATTATTTTTAAACAAAATCCGCATAACCACTTTTTCGCCAAACACAATCGGAATGCAGGAAACCCGCAAGTCAATCGGTACCCCTTCGACCCGCATCTGAATCCGGCCATCCTGGGGCAGCCTCTTCTCAGCGATATTCATCCCGGAGATAATCTTAATCCGGGAGATAATCGCCGCCTGGGTGTTTTTAGGTGAAGTCATGATCTTTTTCAGCTTACCGTCAACCCGGTAGCGGATTACCAGTTCCCGTTCGGTCGGCTCCAGATGAATATCACTGGCCTTTTCCTTAACAGCTTGGGTGATTAGTAAATTCACCAGCCGGACGATGGGGGCATCCTCGACCATCGCCTCCAAGTCTCCGACGCCCTGGTCTTCCTCCTTTTCTTCCTCGATCTGGACATCAAGATCTTTAAAAACTTCTTGTACCGAACCGGAGATCCCGAAATATTGGCTAAAAGCCTGGTTCATATCATCTTCGGTAACAATCACCGGTTGTATTTCATAATTTAGGGTAAGCCTCAATTCATCTAAGGCATAGACATTGGTTGGGTCCAACATTGCTAATACCAGCCGTTTACCATTCTTCTCAACAGGAAAGACATGATATTTTTTAGCAATATGCTCCGGTACCAAGGCTAAAATATCCGGGTCAATTTTATATTTAGAAAGAATTACATGGGGAATCCCCAATTGAAATTCAAGAGTCTCGATGAGACGTTGCTCACTGATGAACCCCATTTTAACTAAAATCGACCCTAGACGTTCTTTAGTCTTACTCTGTTCTACTAGGGCCTCTTCCAACTGTTCAACGGTGATCTGCCCCGTTTGTACTAAAAGGTCGCCAAATTTTTGTTTGAATACCGATGCCAAATAAAGATCCTCCGATTTTATTTTAACCATCATTTTTGTATCTTTTTGTCAAAACAAATTAAAATTTATCAAAATCAATCAATCCTGGATATAAAAACCGCCGAATACATCCTATTCGCCGGTTTCACTACTTACTCCGTTGGATTCAAGTGACCAGATGTAAATCCAACTTCATCGTTTCGTCATATTTTAGCATTTCTGCACTTAACTCGATTATAACTTATTGGTAACAATATGTCAATAATTGCATAGAATACTAAATCTCAATAATCACCGGAATTATCATTGGGGTCCGTTTGGTTTTCTGATATAAATATTCTTTAATAGCATCCTTAATCAGTTTCTTTTTGGAAGACCAGTTCTTCCCTTCGCCTTTTAGAACCGCCTTCTTACTGATCTGCTTCACTCCGTCCATCAGTTCATCCGATTCCCGGACATAAATGAAACCTCTGGAAATTACATCCGGATCATTAGCCAAACTACCCGTTTCCTTTTGAATAGTGACAATAATAATGATCATTCCGTCCTCGGACAAATGTTTTCTGTCCCTAAGAACAATATTTCCAACATCGCCGACACCCAGACCGTCTACTAAAACTTTACCCGAGGCCACCCGGCCATTTTTACGCGCTCCCTGATTGTCAATTTCTAGCGCTTCTCCGATATCCATGATGAAAATGTTTTCCTTCTCCATCCCGAGGCTTTGAGCCAAGTTGGCATGTTGTTTCAGATGCCTGTATTCACCGTGGGCCGGAATAAAATATTTGGGTCTAACCAGTTTGTGGATTAACTTCAATTCTTCCTGGCAGGCATGGCCGGAAACATGAATGTCATTCCATGATTCATAAATAACATTAGCGCCTTTCTTAAACAACTCGTTAATAACTCCGGAGATGGTCTTCTCGTTTCCCGGAATCGGGCTTGCCGAAATCACTACCAAATCTCCCTCGACAATTTCAATCTGCCGGTGTTCGCCGCCGGCCATCCTAGCCAAGGCAGACATAGGTTCTCCCTGACTTCCGGTAGTGATAATCACCAGATTTTCTGCCTGGTATTTTTTGATTTGATCAATATCAATCAAAACACCTTCCGGTACAGTCAAATAACCTAACTCGATCGCCTTTCTACTAACATTTACCATGCTCCGGCCACAGATCGCCACTTTCCGATGGTATTTTATCGCCGCGTCAATCACTTGTTGGACCCGGTGAATATTCGAAGCAAAAGTGGCCACTAAAATACGGCCCCCGACATCAGCGAAGATCTCGTCAAAAGCAGCGCCCACTGTCCGTTCAGACATGGTATACCCTTTGCGTTCAACATTGGTGCTATCGCAAAGCATCAGTAAGACGCCTTTTTTCCCAAGTTCGGCGAAACGCGGCAAATCAATTGTCTCACCTACAATCGGAGTATAATCAATTTTAAAATCCGAGGTGTGAACTATAACCCCAACCGGTGTTTCAATAGCGACAGCCACTGCATCGGCGATACTATGGGTTGACCTAATAAACTCAACTTTAAAAGCCCCCAATTGGACCGACTGGCCTTGGGACACTTTTTCCAGTTGGCATTTGGATAAGATCCCGTGTTCTTCCAGTTTATATTCGATTAGTCCCAGGGAAAGTCTGGTCCCGTAAACCGGAACATTCACTTCTTTCAATACATAAGGCAGCGCCCCAATATGGTCCTCATGCCCATGGGTTATAATAATTCCCCTGACTTTAGCCAAATTTTTCACCAGATAGGTAGTGTCCGGTAAAACCAGATCGACTCCCAACATTTGCTCTTCCGGAAAGGCCATCCCACAATCAACTACAATAATGTCTTCCCCATATTCGAAGACCGTTATGTTCTTCCCAATCTCTCCCATACCGCCTAATGGGATAATTCTCAATTTCTTATTACGCTTCATCTTCATCTCCTAAAATAAATACATTTAAATTAACTCTTCAATATCGCTTTAGTTATTGCCTCTTCCAAACGAAAAGACACCTCTCCGTCCATCCTTGCTTCCAGTGAAATATCATTTTGGAAACATTCAATCAAACGCGCCGGTCGAGCCGACAAGACTAAAATCCGGTCTCCCAACCAGACCGCCTCTTTAACATCATGAGTCACTACTACTACCGTATTTGATTTTTGTACCCACCATCTTAAAAAATCGGAGATCAATTGGAACCTTGTTTTCAAGTCCAGGGATTTAAAGGGCTCATCCATCAACAATAACTGGGCTGGATATGAAAAAGCCCTAGCCATCGCCGCTCGCTGTTTCATGCCGCCGCTCAATTGGCTTGGATAATATTCATAATATTCACCTAAACCAACTGCTTGTAAAGAATTCTTAATCGCGTAGTCCCTTTCCTGGGCCGGTAGTTTATCTTCCAAAACCAACTCCAAGTTCTGATAAATGTTTAACCACGGCAACAGACGAGGTTCTTGAAAGAGAAAACCCACCAGTTTGGTAGAGACCACCGTTCCTTCGTCAGCTTCGGATAAACCGGCCATAATCTTTAAAATGGTCGTCTTACCACATCCCGAAGGCCCTAGGATAGCGGTAATCTTGGCGACGGGAAATTCCACAGTTAACTCATGAAACACTTTCAATTCTCCAAAACTCTTGGAAATTCCCTCCGCTTTATACATCTTTCGTCCCTTTCCAGATGGCAAACGGTCTTCGTAGTAAATAGTCAGCTAAATAATCAAAGATCAAGCCGATTATAATCACAGCTATCGTCCAGGCAAATACTTTTTCGGTTTGCAGGTAAATCCGGGCGGTGTCCATTTGGGTCCCGATTCCCCAAGTAGGATAAGCCAGTACTTCGGCGGCGACAGATACTTTCCAGGTGAGGCCGAGACCGCTGCTGACGCTAGCCGCTAAAAAAGGAAGCATCGAAGGTAGATCTACTTTCCATAACAACCGACTTTTTTTGACCTGATAAACAATGGCCATTTCCCGAAGTTCCGGATCAATACTACGCGTCCCTTCGATTATATTCTGGATCAAAACGGGCAAAACCACCAGCGTAATTACAAAGAACGATACGTTTCCACCCCGAAACCAAAGCAACGCTAAAATAATAAAGGACATCGACGGTGTACTGCGTAAACAAACCAATAACGGCCTCAATAGTACGTCCATGGATTTAGATTTCCCCGCTGGAATTCCAATTGCTATGGCAATCAAGAAGGATAAACCGAAAGCTATTAAACCTCGGCCGAGAGTCGACCCTAAATGCCGCCAAAAATCCCTTGTCCCGGACAGCATTAATAAGTTAAGCAAAGTGTCCCGAGGCGACGGTAAAATAAGGGGTTCCTTCAACAACCACGCGGCACTATGCCAAATAAGAATCAGTCCGGCAATTGACGCCCCACTCAATAATTTATGGTTGGTAGTAAAACCCTTCATCAGGTATCTTCTCCCCAATAGCGTTTGGCTCTAACTCCGCTAATCTCGATAAAAAATGTTCGATCTTTCCCTGAGCTTTAAAACCCGGCTCAAAACGGATGTTGCATCGGGGTAGCCCTTTTTGAATTGTATTTGACCAAATTTGAACATACTTTTCAGCTAAAATCCCAGCTTGTTGAGGATTCTCATTCAACCACCGAATTGACCCCTCAAGCTCCTTTAAATAACAGTCGACAAATTCCGGATTTGAACCGGCAAAACTCTTATTAACCACTATACAAGTCTGGGGATAAGTTTGGCCTTGATTCTCAATCCTTTGCCATTCCCTTTGAAAATCCAATAATAATTTATTCTTTGAATTCCGCGCTATTACCTCTGTTGCCCAAGGTTCCGGAAGTACGGCCAAAGATACTTCTCCGGCGGCTGACAACCGGGCCAGTTCCACCGGGCTCCCTACATACTGAATTGTCAAATCCCGCTCCGGATTTAAACCATTTTTAAGTAATAAATAGCGTAGTAACAGATCAGGCACTGCTCCTTTGGCTGGGACCAAAATTTTTTTACCTTTCAAATCAATCCAATCCTTAAGCTCAGTGTCGCCGACTAAATACAATACTCCCCAGCCAATAACGGCGGCGACTTGAATTGATACCCCTTTATTATATAAAATAGCGGCGGTATTAATAGGTAATGCTGCCAAATCCACTGCGCCGGTGATCAACTTTCCCATCAGCAGGTCCGGGCTTTTTAAGATCGAGTGGGTAACCGGCCTACCGCCGATCAAAGGCTCTTCAATTAGTTTTACCATTGCTAAACCGGAAATTCCCGATAGCCCGGTTATTATTACCGGTGGTTTTGACTGAGCCAGTCCGGCTCCGGCCAAAATCATCCCCCACAAAACAGCTCCTACAGCCATTGATGTTGATAGTTTGTTCCGAATCACTCAGGCACATCCTTTATCAAATCCAAAATCATTGTTTGATATCCTTAGTATTCAGTGTTGATCATTAATTGTAAATATATTCGACTATCGACCGCAATTCCCTTTTACCTTTCCAGCGATAGGCATCTAATATATCATCTATTTTACAACTTTACAACCAGCACACTTGAGAATAGTGCATCAATACCCTTTTGAACATTGCAGAAACCCAGCAAACCTACTAACCTTGATCTTTAACCAAGCTACCTATAAATTATCCCGAAGCGGTCTATTATGCCTCGGGAGCATTATTTTAAGCTAGTCTCGTAATTAAGCTAGTCTAGCATCACCAATGATTTAAGTTTCAAACTGTCGGTATTGGATCATGATCCTATTAAGGAATTATCAAACCGCCTAATTTAATAAAGGTTTCTCGATCAGATCAATCTCTTCCAAAGTAAGTTCCCGGTAATCCCCAATCCTTAAACTCGGGTCAATTGATAGCTCTCCCATAGCCAATCTTTTTAAATATAAAACTTTTTTCCCTAATGCTTGAAACATTCTTTTAATTTGATGATATTTTCCTTCTTCAATAATCACTATTACTTCGCATTCCGCTCCGCAATCCACCACTTCCAACTGGGCCGGTCTGGTTTGATAACCGTCATCCAAAACAATCCCCTTACGGAAGGATTCGATCTCCTCCAATCCGATTGGACCGGATACCTTAGCAAAATATTTTTTAGGCACTTTCTTTTTGGGCGCTAGTAATTGATGGCCTAAATCCCCGTTATTTGTCAGTATCAACAGGCCTTCCGTGTCTTTATCCAATCGGCCCACCGGAAAAATCCCCTTATTAAGATACTTTTGATCCAGCAGATCCAAAACAGTCCGTTCTCTAGAATCTCTAGTAGCGGAAACCACTCCCGCCGGTTTATTAAGCATCAAATAGATATGTTTCCGGTAAGCTACTTCCGCGCCCCAACAAACCACAATATCAAAACCGGGATGAATCTGAAAAGATTCATTTCTAACCGTTTGGTCATTGATTGTTACCAGACCGGATTTAATTAGCCGTTTAACTTCACTTCTGCTACCACATCCCATGTTCGCTAAATAGCGGTCTATTCTCATTTTATCTCTCTCTTTAGTAATAATTATAATCCTCCAACATTGCGAACAAGTTCTTACCTAAGAATACGAAGAAATCCTTTACGCTCCCGAACTAAAACTGTTCAAACTCATTAATGAGATCCGGTTGAGACTCTTCAAACCCTTCTTCCCCATGTTTTTCTTCAGTTTCAGATTCTATTGGTTCTTGAGAACCATCAGCTTGGGACCCATCCTCTTTTTTACCCGGGAAAAACCACCGCCAAATACGATACATCGAGCTTTTAGGGACATTATTCTCATTAAAGACTTCCTGATATGTTTCTTTACTGGACCAATCCGGGACCGCCTCACCGGTGCTGGGATCAACGCTAGCCCAGACAATACCTGGCGGTTCAGGATAATCACTTGCCGGAAGGCTACGGGTGGCTGCTTTCATATAAGTTCCCCACAACCCGGTAGCTGTCGAGCTTCCAATATTCATCCCTGTATAAATCATTGGTTGGTCCTGCCGATCATTACCAACCCAGACGACAGTTAACATTTCCGGAGTATATCCAACAAACCAGGCGTTGGTATAGTCGCTGGATGTTCCGGTTTTTCCAGCGGCGGGCCGGTCCGGTAGTTTCGCGCGGCGACCGGTCCCCTGATCCACAACGTCTTTCATTAACATTGTGATTATATAAGCAGTTTGGGGTGACAGCACCGGCTTAAGCTCCGATTTAAATTCCTTCAGCAAATTACCATGCCGGTCGGCAATTTTGACGATCGGGAAAGGCTTGGCATAATTCCCCTCATTGGCAAAGGGCGCGTAAGCCAAAGCTAACTCCATCGGAGTAACCCCTTTTGTCAATCCTCCTAATGAAAGAGGGGCTAAATGAAGGTCATGGGCTTTACCCTTTTTGACCAAACTGGTAATCCCCATCTGTTCCATCTGATTGGCTACCGCTTCAATCCCAACCTCTTGTAACAATTGGATGGCCACCGAATTCACGGAATCACGGAGGGCTGCTCGTAAAGTCATTCTGCCCCGGTATTGCCGGTCATAATTTTCCGGTTTCCATTCCTTCCCATCCGGTAAGGTGATTACCAATGGTTTATCATCGAAAATCGTCGCCGCCGTAAAACCCTGTTCCAGCGCGGTCGCATAGACAAACGGTTTAATAGCCGAACCCGGCTGCCGGTGAGAAAGGACTGTTCGATTATATTGACTGGTCGAATAATTAGTCCCGCCAACCATCGCCAAAATGCCGCCGGTTTTAGGGTCAATGGTAATCAATGCTCCTTGTGGTTGGGACCTGGCGGGAACTTTGGGTAAAGTCGTCAACGCCTTTTCCGCTTCTCTTTGACATGATAGATCCAGTGTCGAGTAAATTTTATAGCCACCGAATCTTAATTGTTCTTCAGTAAACCCTTCATTTTTAATCAAATATTCCTTAATATAATCGAGAAAATATGCCCCAGTTGAAGCGGCAGTTGTGCGCTTGACAATTTTAATCGGTGTTGCAACCGCCGAATCATATTGGGCTTTGGTAATGTAGTTTTGATCCATCATTTTTAGCAGGACTGTATTTCTTCGGTTTCGAGCTTTTTTAGGGTTCTTTACCGGCGAATAATTTTCAGGGCTTTGAATTAATCCGGCAAGTAGCGCTGATTCGGGTAAACCTAATTGACTGACGGACTTATTAAAATAAAAGCGCGACGCCGCTTCGATTCCAAGATTACCGTGGGCCAAATAGATGCTGTTCAAATATAACTCTAGTATTTCATCTTTGGTATATACTTTTTCAATTTGAAGCGCGTAATTAATATCCTGAACTTTACGGGACAATGTACGTTCCGATGTTAATAACGAAATTTTAGCCAATTGTTGGGTGATAGTGCTTCCGCCTTCCATAGCTCCTCCACCCGGAGTTATGTTATGCACAAAAGCCCGGGCCATCCCCTTAAGGTCAATACCGTTATGTTGGTAAAAACGGGAGTCTTCAATGGCGACGACCGCATTTTTGACATTCTTAGGAATACGGTCAAATGAAATCCAAATTCGGTTATAGAAATACAAGTTTCCAACTAACCGCCCCTCGCGGTCATAGACCGACGAAGCCCTCCGGATATTCTCCAGTTTCTGACGCATGTCCCGGTTAAGGTCAGCGGCGAAGATTAAGACACCGCAAACTACAAAAATTGAAAGTCCGATTAATATCGCCTTTCGTTTAAAGATTGACAACTAAACTCATCCCCTAAAATTACATTAATTCAACCTAAAAATATCATATAATTATTATATTGAACAGTAGTGAATTATTAGCAACTTGATTATTCTTAATTCATAACGTAATTCCAATTGAAAAGTTACAGTTTCGGGATCGGTTCCATCGAATTATCTTCTTTTAATACATGTACTAACAACATCTCCGAAACTTCAACCTTAGGCCCGCCAATTATAATTGGGCATCGGTTGCCTGGTTTAATTAAACAGTAACCCTGTTTTTACGGTTTTTTAACCGACAAATCATTCCCATTGTGCTATATTATCTTTAACCCTTTCATTTTTTCCCTTCTTTATTAGAAATGGCGCGGACCTAGTCTGCGCCATTTTGGTTTATCCTCTATATTAAATCGGTATATTAGGTCGAATTCTCCCATAAATATCCTATCATGGAGGGAAAACGGTGAACAAAAGACCCAATTTGGCCGGTTTTTTATACTTAGTGGGTTCAGGATTAATTATCCAGCTGACCGGCTCCATCTACCGAATCTGGTTGGCCCGTAAAATTGGGCCGGAAGCCTTGGGAATTCAACAGATGGTTTATCCAGTATACCGATTACTAAGTGGACTGGCAACCCTGGGACTACCCCTCGCCCTTACCAAATGGGTTTCGGAATTTTTAGCCTCTAAAAAGTATTCCGGGATTACTCCCATTCTTAGTTGGGCTGTTAAAGTCGTTTTTATCTCTTCCTTAATTACCGCAAGCGCATTGTTGTTTCTGACACCCTATTTAAGTAGTCATATCTTTACCGATCCCCGAGTCCGAGAGGCATTATTTGTTATTGCGCTAGCAATTCCTTTTTCAGCGCTTTCCGCTATTTACCGTGGCTATTTCCAAGGCTTTTCCAACACCGCTCCAACAGCGGTTTCCGAAATAACCGAACAACTTTCCGAAGTTGGCGTCACTTATCTATTGGTCGGTGTTTTATTACCGTTTCTACCGTTTTCAATTTATACTTGTCCCCTGGTAGGTTTGACTATCGGCGAAATAATTTGTTTATTAACTCTGATCTGCTTCCTAAAACGCCAATCCGTTATCGAGGCGATTCATCCCCAGTTAGCCGTGCCAAAACCTGCAATTATTAGATATTCTTGGCCCTTGCTATTTAATCAAATAGTCACTTCGGCCAGCCTGGCTAGTGAAGGAGTGATCGTTCCTTTTATGCTGATCCGGGCCGGATATTCTACCCCAGAAAGCACTGCTCTTTTCGGGCAATTAACCGGTATGGCCGAACCGGTGGCCTATTTCCCTCTAATATTGATGGCCCCATTGGGCAGCGTACTTTCTCCCCAAATCAGTTCCGTTTATAAGACCGGCTCCCTCTCTAAACTCAAACAAAAGATCTCCAAGTTTTATTTAATTAGCGCCGTTCTATGCCTAATTGGCTATTTTGCCATTCAATTATCAGCCCCAACCTTAGTCCGCTATCTCTATGGTAGTTCCATCGGTATTTCCGTGCCCTTAGTCAAAATTTTAGTGATCAGTTTACCTTTTACCGGTATTTCAATTCTAAACTATACACTGTTAGCGGCAGTAGGAGCCACTGAAAAAATTCTCTATCTTAGTCTTTGGGTGGTAGGATTAAAAACCTTTCTTATTTATACTTTAACTCCCTTCTTTGGAATCTATGGCACGGCTTGGGCTATCAATATTACTCAATTCTTTATCGCCTTGGCAAGTTTGGCGGAGTTATGGCCGTTTTTGCCGAAATCCGGCGGAGTATCCCTCCCCAAATGGCTGCCGCCGTTCCGCTACCGAAGGGAACCCCTTTAATGATCAACGGTTGATCGGAGCGATCATTTCCGATCCAAACACCAGCTAAATATTCGGGACTATAACCAATAAACCAACCGTTAGTATTCCGATTGGTGGTCCCTGTTTTCCCCGCCGCTTTGGTTCCGATATTCGCCCGAATCCCGGTTCCCCGCGTTACTACTCCCTCCATCATTGATGTCAATTCCGAAGCCGTCTCCGGGGTGATTACGGGTTCTTGGGTAATTCGGTCTTGGTAAATTAACTTTCCCGACATATCATATACCCGAAAAATTCCAAACGGTTTAGAACGGGTACCCTGATTGGCAATGGAAGTATAAGCCCCGGTCAACTCCAGTAAGGTGACTCCTTTGGTTAATCCTCCCAAGGCCAGAGGCGCCGGGCCTAAGTCATTTCGGTATCCTTCGGCCACCAAGTTTTCCAAACCCATCCGCTGGGCTAAGGCGAATACATTACCCGCGCCTAATCTTTGGACTAATTGGACGGCAATGGTATTGACCGATTCTTCCAAGGCGGCTCGTAAAGTAATTTCGCCTCGGTACTTAGCATCATAATTTTGGGGACGCCACGGCTGCCCATTGATGATTATTTCCAGAGGTTCATCGATTAGCTTTGTTTCCGGCCGGTAACCGGTTTCCAAGGCCGCCGCGAATAAAAACGGCTTAATTGCCGATCCAGGTTGACGGTGTATTTCAAATGCCCGGTTCAATTGGGCTGGGTTATAGCGCCGCCCCCCGACCAAAGCCAGGATTTCGCCGGTGGACTGTTTAATTATTACTGCAGCTCCCTGAGGTTGAATTACTCCTGATTGATTCAAATCCGAAACCGGTAAGGTTTCCACCGCGTCCTCGGCAACTGCTTGGATTTCCCGATCCATGGTGGTGTAAACATTCAAACCGGCACTACGAAGGTATTTCTCACTATAGTTTGTTCTTTGTTTTAAAACTGACAATACATAATCTACAAAATAAGCCCCAACATAAGTTGATCCAGGACGGTCCAAACTACCGATGGGCTCTAGAACCAGCTTCTCGGTTTCGGTCTTCTCTAAATATCCATGTTTTTGCATTAAGCTAAGGACCAAATTTCTCCGTTCGATGGCAGCCTTTGGGTTTCGATAAGGAGTATAATATTCCGGGCTTTTAACTAGAGCGGCAAGCATAGCCCCTTCCGATGTAGTCAGTTCGTTGACGGATTTTCCAAAATAGACTTCAGCCCCTCCCTGGACTCCCCAGGTACCATGACCGAAATAAATACTGTTTAAATAATACTCCAAAATATCTTCTTTGCTGTACTGCTGTTCAATTCGGATGGCGTAAGCCATTTCAAAAATTTTCCGTAAGACACTTTTTTCGTGGGACAAAAAAAGGTTTTTAACTAATTGTTGGGTAATTGTGCTTCCACCCTGGACTTTTCTTCCGGCCAATATGTCTTGATATATGGCCCTGATTATCCCTCGAAAATCAATCCCTTTATGTTGGTAAAACCGATAGTCTTCAGTAGCCACGAAGGCATTCTGCAAAGCAATGGGTATCTCAGAAATCGGGGCCCATAAACGGGTCTTTGCATAGAGGCCGGCTATTGGTACTCCATCCCGATCGTAAATGGTTGTAGCAAACCTACCTTTTTCCAATTCAGAACGAAGATCGAGCCTCCAAACCCATGGATTGAAAAAAACCAGTATTAGAATGACTAGGCCGACCAATAATAAAAAACCGATCCCTAACCGAAACAAACGCCTTGACCTTTTTCTTTTAAAATATAGCTTTCTTCCTGATTTGGCCATTAATACTCACCCGATTTTAGGATAAGCTTGCCTCAATAAATAAATACCAGGTAAGAAGTTGAAACCCCGCTTGAAAGTTGATTACCCTGTTTTAATTTGACATCTCAAGGAATTTAGGGCACAATATAGAAAAGCCAGCCTTACATAGTCGAGGTATATCTATGCAAAACGCGCTACTAGTTTATAATCCCAACTCCGGAGGTAACCGTTTTAATCCTTTAAATTCTATCTTGAGACGATTCCAATCCCAGAACATTCAGGTCCAAACCTTCCAACTGTCCAGGCTTAATGATCATGAAATCCTACTCCAAGCTTTAAGCCAGATTCGATTTGACCTATTGATCATCTCCGGCGGTGATGGGACAATTAACTTTGTGGTCAATCTATTGCTAAAAAATAACATTTCCCTTCCGATCGGCATTATCCCCGCCGGAACCTCTAATGATCTAGCCCGAAACTTAAAGCTCCCCCTGGATCAAAAAAAGGCCGTGGATCTCATCGCCTTAGGAAATACAATTGCCATCGACGCCGGCCTGATGAATAAGGATAATTATTTTTTAAGTAGTTGTGCTGGAGGTCTTTTCACGGATATCTCCTATAAAACCGAAGGGGACCTCAAGAAGAATCTTGGTCCGCTAGCCTACTATTTAAAAGGAGTTCAAGAGCTATCCCGGATTCAACCATTCCGATTAACCGTTAATACGGCAACCGCCTCTCTACAAGAGGATATCTTGCTCTTCTTTATCTTAAACGGCCCCCACGTCGCCGGTTTAACCGACTTAGTCCAAGAGGCTGACCCTCGCGACGGTAACCTGCATTTAGTTTTGATCAAAAAATGTGAACCCCTTGACCTCACCGGTATCTTCTTTAATATTCTGGGACATATTTCATTAAAGGATCATCCCAGTGTTACAATAATATCTACTTCTCAATTTGAACTAAAAAGCGAACAGGAAATCATTTTGAGTATTGACGGAGAAAAAAGCGGGACCTTACCGGCGAAGTTAGCGGTTGAGACTAAAAAATTAACGGTCTTCTCTCTATTAAAATAATAAGTTTAGTTCGTCTCTGGAAAATCCCATGCAATCGTTCTTTCCAAAAACAATTCCGGATCTATCGATACCTCATCTATTTTAAATGTTAAGTGTAAGTGGGGCCCAGTTGATAAACCCGTTGAACCGACCTTACCTAAGACTGTTCCTTTCTCAACCTGATCTCCTTGGTTAACTGCAATAACCGATAAGTGACAATAACTGGTAAACAGATTTAAACCGTGATGCAGCATAACTGTTAGCCCAGTTACATTAAGGTTTCCCGCATAAATCACTCTACCGCGATTGACCGCCAATACCGGCGTGCCTTCTGGGCTAACAATATCAATTCCTGAATGCCGGCCGTTTTCGGCATTATTAACATAACGGATTCGTCCAAAACCGGTGGAGATTCTCCCCTTTACCGGCCAGATGAATGGGCCTTCCCAAAGAGAAAGGATACCGGATTCAATCGCCTCTAAACGCGCTTTGGTAGTGATTTTAGCGTCTGAATTAACACTTGAATTGCTAAGTACTTTTTTTCTAGTGGATTCCGGCACTGAAATCCTGCTTTCCGGGAAAGTCCGTCCTAAAACCTTTATCGGGTAAGTTTTAACCCAATCTAATGTTCTGGACTTCACTAATATTGAAACTTGATAATCACCAGGAGCATTATAATATGAAATCGGCAAAAACCCAATGAACTCATCTTTTTCATTTTTCCATAATTCATAGCCTCTTTCTAAAAAGCCGACCTTAACCAAAGCGTCGTCAGCTGCCTTGACTTTTATTTGAAGAAAATCCCCCGGTCTTAGGCTAGCAGCGTTGAATTGGACTTCCGGCTCCGCAACTTCGGCCAAGACCATTATTGGTGAAATCAACAATAAAACAACCAAAAACACCCGATAAATCGCCCTCATTAATTCAACCACCTTTTTAAATATCCAGCCACTAATTTCGTTCAATCTAGCCATTAAAATCCGGATCAAGATTATTGATTAACCACGTCCCCCAAGACATACATGGCTTCATCTATATAAGGGTCGGACTCAACTTGCTTTTGCCATTCATTCTGTTTATCAATAACTTTCTTATCCTTTACATAACCAAAATCATTATTGATCATCGTGGCCTTTAAATAAGTCCGCCCGCTAGTATAATTCTTTAATCGTTCGACTTCGTTTCCTAAAATTTGCTGTTCCTTAAAAACCTCGGTTAACTGTAAGGATTGATTAGTATTCTCTTGCTGGTCCATTACATTTTGAACATGTTCGGAAATCAGTTTAAAATAAGGATTTGCTTTTACCCTTTCTCCACTTTTAGCTTTGATTTGCTTAAGATCATACCCGGCCGGCCATCTTCGAAAGTAAGTGGCGGAAATGGTATCCCAAGGGAGGGCATTTGGCAAGTCTTTCTCTCCTTTTAAATACTCATAAACATAAGGTAACGGTATATCGGCGATGACTCCCTCCATTTGGGTCGAACCACCGGTGATCCGATAATATTTTTGGGTCGTCAGTTTCAATGAACCAATCGGTTTCAAAATAGAAAATTCCCTGGTCAAAAAACGGTCTAGAATACTGTCCAAATCGGTATAAACTTGAACCGTGCCCTTTCCGTGTGTCCGGGGGCCTCCGATGATAATCGCCCGATTATAATCTTGGAGGGCTGCCGCAACAATTTCGGAAGCAGAAGCGCTAAAGGTATTGATTAAAACAACCAAGGGCCCACTGTAAACAGTATCCTTATCGGGGTCGTTTAAAACATTAATATGTCCGGCGCCGTTTCTTACTTGGACTACCGGTCCATTCCTGAAGAAAAGACCGGACATGGCGATGGCATCATCCAAACTGCCTCCTGTATTATCCCTTAAGTCGAGAATAATTCCATCTACTTCTAGGGCATTTAGCTTTTGGAGATAATATCGAACATCTTTCGCAGAACTTCGCCCTTTATTCGATCGCGAGTCCCAATAGAAAGAAGGTAGATCAATGTAACCGAATTTTTTGTGCAACTCCTGATTAGTGATAATTGCTGCCTTTGCATATACCTCTTCAATCACCACTACGTCCCTGATAATCGGAATTACTATAATTCGACCATCCGGTTTTTTAACGGTCAGCCGGACCTCAGATCCTTTTTTGCCTCGTATCTGTTTCACCACATCATTCAGGGGCATATAGGAGATATCCATCGGTTCCCCCCGGCCCTGCCCCACTTTCATGATCAAATCACCGGCTTTCAGTTCTCCTTGCCGCCAAGCTGCGCTACCTACGACAATTTCATTAACTTTCACATATTCCCCATCCGCTTCAAGCATGGCGCCGATTCCTTCCAGGGTTCCCGAAAGGTCGGTCTCAAATTCCTCGGCTTGTTCCGGTAAAAAATAATTGGTATGGGGATCAAAACTCCCGGCAATGGCATTCAAATACTTTTCCAACTGATCATCGTTGGTTTCGTTTAATAACATTTGAAACTCTCTTTTTAAACTTAAGGATAGCTTCTCTCTGGCTTGGATCTCCAATTTAGACCGAAAAACCGAGGTTTTAGTCTTTTTGGATTTAGCTTTGTCATCGACGCCATCGAGAGACAAATAATATAATAGAGCTCGATATTTAAGGGTCTTCCTCCATAACTCCTTCTGTTCGTCCTCATTAGCACAATAATCTCTCTTGTCCGGATCAAGCTCTAAACTTTCTTCTTCAGAAAAATCAAAGGGATGTTTCAAAAGTTCTTGATAATAATCTCTCACGTCCGTAATCCGCTTTTTTAGGATCGCTGAGGATTCTTTGACCAAACCGTAATTTCCCTTTTCCAATTCATCATCAATTTTAGTTTGATAATGTTTTAACTCCTCAATATCGGATTTTAATAAAAATCTTTTATTCGGATCCAGTCTTTTGAGATAAAGGTCGAAAGCTTTTAAGGAAAACTCATCGTTCAATCTGATCTGGTTATAATGCCAGTTTTCCAATGCTTGAATCATAAGCCTGGTAATGACCGTATCTTTGGCAATATAATTATCGGCTAAAACAACGCCGACAACTAGCAAAACAATAACTGCCAAGGGTATCAAATACTTAAAAATTGGTTTTCGCATTTTATTTTCCTTTAATCTTTCGTTATTCTTTGCTTTTCTTCTCAATGAAATAAAACTATCATTATCTTCAATGATTGTCAACCTTTCGAAGGCTTTAAATCATTTCCAAACAGTCTTTTGCCACCCAGCCTCTTTTACCGTCAACTCTCTTTACCTTGAGCCAAGCTTCTTTCTCCTCTAAAATAAGCACCCTAGATCCTTCGGCTAAGTTGTAATAGAGAGTAGCGGCTTCCGAAGGTTCAAACCGAACCTCTCCGGCTCTAATCGCCACTGCTTGTTCCCGGGCTTGGTCCCAAAAAGTCACCATACCCAACGAGGAAACAAGGCCGAACATTATCGCCCAGCAAATTACTATTCCGGCCCACCATTTGTGGGTCTCTCCCTCGCTTAAATTACGTAAGCAGGCCGGTTTGATTATTCCTAAAATAATGAGGACCATCAATCCAAAAAACAAAATCGAGGCGTAAATGAGAATTTGCTCGACTGGGGCCATGGCGGTCAAAAATTTCAAAAATTCATATTTCCAGTCGGCAACGCCTTCCTGGACCCCGGATAAGACATAATTAAGGTTTGTTTTCAAATCTGCATCCCCCGGAATCAAGCGTCTTGCCCTTTCGTAATTCAGGACTGCTAAGCCCTTTGCTCCTAACTTATAATAAGCATTCCCCAGGTTATAGTATAGATTACCGCTTAAATAACCTTCATCGCAAAGCTGTTGATAAGTTTCGACTGCTTTCAGAAAGTCCCCGCTTTGATAGGCCTTGTTCGCTTCTTCAAAAATAGCATTGGGATTAACAGCAGTCGTTCCGACATCTCCAATAGCCGACGCTTCTCCCCAGGCCGGATAAATCAGAAAAACTAAAATTAAAATGCCGCTGAGCATGTATTTCTTGGAAGATTTCGGTTTTCTCATATTGCCCTCTCCTCTCCGGCGTTTTTACTTCTCTTTTCTCCATAACCGTCAGTTTGGTCAAGGGATTTAATAATTGAGTCCACTCTCTCCCAAAGTTTCCCGGCCTCATCCGGGCTAATTTTATTACCGGTAAACCGGTAATAATCATATTGGTCAAAAAATTCTCTGATCTCCCGTAGCGCCTCCGGTTTAACTCCGTAAACCACTATTTTCTGAACCACATCCCCGGTGATCCCAGCGGTGGTTAGGCGGTATTTCTCCCCCAAATACTCTCTCATTAGTAAATGCAACTCATCCAAAGTATTCTCCGGTTTACTAGTTATTCCCGCTTTAACCTTAGCCAAAGCCTTAGCAGCCCGGTTACTGGCACGAATTGCCCGGGAGCGGAGGGAATCGGAATACAGGGTCCTTTGATAGCTTCGGTAAAACAAAGCTATGATTAGCCCGAGCATTGGAATCAATTGCAGCCACCAGAAGGATTTTTGATAAATAAGTTGGTCTTGGCGACGCAAGATCTTCCCGGGCCCCTCTTTGATAAATACCAAATCTTTTCCAAAACTCTCCCTTTCCTTAGTAGTATCGGAAAATAGGGCCGCTTTAAAATTGGGGTTTGGCTTCACCTTAACCGGGATCGCCGGAGTGGTTGTTTTGACATATTTCCCCTGGTATGGATCAAAATAAGCAAGACTAAAGGGACCAATCTTGTTCACTTGCGGATCGGTCGGAATTACCACTTGTTCAAAATGGATCTGACCGGTCTCCCCTTCCCCCGGGCTTTTCTTTTGGGGGTCATAAACTTTAAGCCCTTGATTACTAGCGAGCGAAGGCGGGCCAATCGTTTGTAAATTACCGTTTCCGGTCACTTTAAGCTTCAGAGTAACCGGTTCTCCCTGGAGGACCTCGGTGGGCTGTCCGGTCACTTGGATTTGAAACCGGCCAATCCCCCCCGAAAAACCGGCTGGTTTTCCAGTAGTCGGCAAAGGTAATATGTTTAGATTCAAACCGTTACTTTTTAATTCAATAGGATACTTTTTGAAACTGGAGAAAAACGGGTCTCTGGTCTGCCGCTTGATTAATACGGCAATATTGATCAAAGCCGGTCCTAAAGAAAAGTTACCGGATTTTACCGGAGTCAAATTAGTTGAAAATTCAACCATTTCATAGGAACGGTCATTAATGATCACCTTTCGTTGGCTAGGTTTATTCATCGGGTCCAAGACGAACTCCGGTTGATCAATCACCGGATAATTCAATTCGTTAATTGTAATTTCACTAAAATACAACCTGACTTTTAAGGGAGTTTTTTCTCCTAAATAGAGCCAGGTTTTCCCTAACTCCATCTCTAAGAAAAGTTTATCTCCCAAGGGAGAGGAATCTTCCGGGATTGTGGGGGCCGCTTTTCGTTGATTAACACCGGCGTTGACCTGAAGAGTAACGGAGTTAGCCGTAATCTTTTGGTTCTTAATTTTCATTTCAAACGGTCCCAAGGTATATGAACCCGGTTTTAAACCGCTAATTTCATAGGAATAGTTGATTGACGCCAAATATTCTCCGTTGATATAACTGGTACTGGAACTTCGGCCTAAGAAGTCGATTTGCAAGCCATCAATTTCTTCCATAACAGGTTCTTTTGCTAAAGCTGGACCTTCAACCGTAATATTTAGCCGGACCGCTTCGCCGGTAGTAATGGAACTGGTATCTAATACGGCCCTAGCCGTAAAATCCCTTGCTCCGTAAGCCGGGGGCTGAGAAAACAACCCGGTGGCCAAAATCAAAAATAGCGCAAAATGTCTGAATTTCATCTCCATATCCTTCCTTTACCAGTCTTTATCCACTGGCGCTTCATCACTGATTCGGGGGATGAAGTATTGGGCGTCATTCATATTTACAATGTTTTCCGCTTCGTTCTGTTGCTGTTCCGGTGGTTTCTCAGACGGTGGTTGCTTTAACCTAAGTAAGGTAAGTTCATAATTATATTTGGCGTCCAAATCTTTAGGATCAGCCTCCACCGCTTGTTTGAAATTGTCAAGGGCAGCCTGATATCCGGCTTGGCCCTGTTGATCTTGGCTTTTCTCCGCCAAACCATATAAAGCGTTTCCTAGATTATAACGGACTTCATTTTGCAACTTATTTTTTCGGGATTTACCAACCGTCAACCTTTCCAAACCGGTGGTGGCTTCTTTTAAATTGGCGATGGCTTTATCGGAGCGGTCTTTTTTTAGTAATGATAACCCTAGATTATTTAATACATAAGGTGAACTGGGCATATCAACCAAGATGTTTTCATAACGTTCCTGAGCTCGATCATAATCGGCTTGGTGATAATACCGGTTAGCCACGGACATTCGCCAAGTATTGCCCCAAATCAAAAAAATTACTGCCAAAACAATTATTGAACCGAAGGCAATTACCAAATAGGGCCGTTTACGAAAGGCCACTTTCTTCACCTCTACCATACTTAATCCTTTCAATGATCCCCGGCTTCACCCGGAAAC
Organism: Bacillota bacterium; assembly: GCA_012728785.1. Taxonomy (GTDB): domain Bacteria; phylum Bacillota; class UBA4882; order UBA8346; family UBA8346; genus JAAYHS01. The sequence goes on from JAAYEK010000256.1 coordinate 42,461, forward strand.
CCAGACAAAATTCGATGGTTAATAAAATGATCCCTAACAACAATGGGATTTGAAATCTTTCCATATAGTCCTACGCCACTCACTATTAAGTTCCGATTTTTTCAAGCCGGCCAATCTGGTCCGGTACAACTCTTCCAAACCCAAGGAAAACCCTCCGGCCCGGACATAGGTTCCTTCCCCTACCCGGGCTATTTCCTTGAGAACCCCTTCGTTCAGATATGTCTTAACTACATTACCGGCATTATCCTTTAGATACGAACCATTACCATACTCATCCCGAAGGATGATCAGTTCACCCTCGGGGCTACCGATCCCAATGGTATATAGGGAGATGCCATCCTTCACCGCCATCTTGGCTTGAGACACCGGGTCTCCTTCATGGTTCTCCCCATCGGTAATTATGATTAAGACTTTTTCACCGGCGCTACCTGACTTAAAAGCCTTCTGGGCGGTTAAGATCGCTTCGCCGATAGCCGTTCCGCCCCTAGGAATGATGTCGGTATTTAAAACGTCCAAAGTGCTGCTGAAGGCATTAAAATCCATGGTCAAAGGACATTGCAGAAAACTCGTCCCCGAAAAAGCCACTAAACCCACTTTATCGTTTTGCATCACTTGAAGTAAGTCCTTAACTGCTAATTTGGCCTTTTCGAGGCGGTTCGGTTTTACATCAGTCGCCAGCATACTTTTGGATGTATCAATTGCGAAAATAATCTCCAATCCCTGATGTTTGACATCTTGCCAACGATATCCCCAACGTGGTCCGGATAAAGCCAGAATTAAAAAGACCAAACCTGCCAATCTCAAGATCAACCGGTGCTTTTGGGCTTTTCGGCCCGATAGATCAATCACCTTCGGTATCAAGTCTTTACTAGCGAAAAGTTCCAAATCCCGTTCCAAACGACGATTAACCCAAATATAGAACCAGGTTAATAACGAAGGTATTATTAACAAAAATAAATAAGACGGATGGGCCCAGTTCATGGCAATCTCCTGCAAATTGTATTGGCTAAGATCCCTTCCAACAACAATATCCCCAGCGCTCCAAAGAGAAAATAAGGATAAAGGTCTTTATATTCCGAGTATTTCCCCATCTCCACCCGGGTTTTTTCCATCCGGTCAATCCGTTCAAAAATGGTCTTTAACGATTGGGTATCGGTGGCCCGGAAATATCGTCCTCCGGTGGTAGTGGCGATTTTTTGCAATAACTCTTCATCAAGGTTAATTTCAACCATCTGGTATTGTTTTTGCCCCCAAGAGTCAATCACCGGATAGGGGACTAATCCTTGTGAACCGGCGCCGATAGTATAGACGGTAACCTTAAGTTCCTTTCCAGCGTCAGCTGCTACTTCAGGAGCAATCTCTCCGGCGTTGTTATTTCCATCGGTTAATAAAATCACTACTTTGCTTTTGGCTCGGGATTCCTGTAACCGCTTCACGGCATTGGTCAAGGCGGTGCCAATGGCGGTACCGTCTTCGATATCACCCGGTTTTACCTCGTTAATCCGAGATTTGATCCAATTATGGTCCCAAGTTAAAGGTCCTAGGATATATGGCCGACCAGCGAAAACTATTACTCCGATCCGGTCATTCGGCCTCCGGGAGATAAAATCCCGGACTACTTGTTTAACCACTTCCAACCGGTTGATCCGCTTTCCCCCGGACTTAAAATCTTCCGCCAACATACTGGTGGATACATCTAAAGCCAGTACGATATCGATTCCCTCTTTGCGAATCCTGCTTTTCCCCAAGCCCACCTTGGGCCGGGCCAAGGCAATGATCATTAACACTATAGTCCCAATGGTCAACCAAGGTAAAACCTTAAACCAACAAACTCTCCAATTTTTTGGGGCCCGCTCTAAAGAGGCGGTGGTTGAAAAATTGACCGCCCCCCGTCTTGTTCCCAGCTCCAAATGGTATATTAAAACCGGGATGATAATGATTAATAGCGTTAAAAAAACCGGATTTTCAAATATCATTGTTAACTTCCTCTTTGGTTTCTTCAATCAAACCATGAACCATGGTTAAAGCTTTTTCTCCCTCATCCTTGAGGGGTTGATGCTTGGCGAATTTAACCAAATCCGAATATTGAAGAAACTCCGCTAAAATATTTTGCTGAGCCGGTTCCAGAAAATCCATTCTCCCCAAACTCATCAAAAATTCTTCGGTAGTCATTTCCAAAGCCCTGAATCGAAAACGATTTTCCAGATACTCTCTGGCAATCTCGCTCAACCGGTCATAAAATATTTTATACTTACCAGTCTCCAAAAGCTGCTCCCGGCGTAACTGGTCTAATTTATCAAAGGCAATCAGGTGGGCTGGTTCCAAGGTTTTCACTGCTTGCTCTTCTTTGGCGGCAACTCTATTTCGATAGCTTTTTCCCAAGCGTTTCAGTAGTAAATAAACCAAGCCTACCAGCCCAGTCATTCCTAAAAACGCTCCAATATAACGATACCGCGGAGGGAGTCCTACCGGTTGCTTTGGGTTTTTCAATCCATCCGCTAATAACTCTGCTTCACTTAAGTTGGCCGGTAAAACAGAAACGATTTTAAGTTGCAGATCCCCCACTGTAATCGTACCTTCCTTACCGGAACCGTCATGATAAGAGACTGTCAATCCTGAAATCTTGTATTCACCCGCTTGCCAACCGACAAATCCATAGGAAACCGTGTGTTTCCATCTTTCTTGTTCCGTTTTCTGCCGGAGTTTACCTTTGTTGGTCAGTTCCAATCCGCTCAATTGTTCGGGTGTTAATTCGGGAAGCAAATACTCAATCCCCGGAAGCCCTTCCACTATCAGATTAACCGAAATTGGGTCTCCGACATAAAAGGGACCGTCCCCCTTCAGTTCTAACCAAGCCCTAAGAGGTTCTCCCGCCACGGGTTCCTCCGGTTGAGCGGCTAACCTATCAACCGGCGTTAATAGACAAAACAATAGCGCGATAGTTATCAATATGGTATAAATCTGCTTAAAAAGATGTTTGGTTCGGATATCGTTCATCAATAACCTCCGTTCAACGCATCCGTTTTTCTCTTAGTTTAAAAAACCGTTGAATCGGTTCCAGGTATGGCTGGTCAGTTTGAACATCGATTAAATCAACTTTATTCCGGCGGAAAAGTTTGGCTAGGTTTTCGTTACGTTGTTCAGCTTCAGTCCGGACCATTTTGCGAAGCTCAGCGGAAGAAGTATCCACCAGAACCATCCGGCCGGTTTCATTATCTTGAAACTCGACCAAACCCAGCGGTGGAAGCTCCGATTCTTTAGGATCTCTTAATCTTACCGCTACCAAATCGTGGCGACGGGCCACACTACCCATGACCTTTTCAAAATTATCGTCCATAAAGTCGGAAACCAAGAAGATAATACTTCTTTGCTTCAAAACCTTATTCACAAATTTCAAGGCTTCTTCAATCTTGGTCCCGGTTCCGCTCGGCTGATAACCCAAAATTTCCCGGATCACCCGCAATACATGACGTCGTCCCTTTTGAGCGGGAAGATATTTTTCACAGGTATCGGTGAAAATAAGCAAACCCACTTTATCATTGTTTTTAATCGCCAAAAAAGCAAGGAGCGCGGCTATTTCCGCTGCCAACTCGCTTTTAAGTGACTCGACCGAGCCGAATCTTTGGGAACCACTCAAGTCGATTACCAGCATTACCGTTAGTTCTCTTTCTTCAGCGAACCGTTTGATATAGGGGACGCCGCTTCGGGCTGTGACGTTCCAATCAATTGAACGAATATCATCGCCCGGTATATACTCCCGCACTTCATCGAACTCAACACCTGCGCCTTTAAAGACACTGGTATACTGCCCGGAAATCATCTCATTGCTGATTCGGGATATTTTGTATTGAATCTTGCGGACTTTTTTCAATATTTCCTTGGATAACATCGCGCCGACTCCTGTCTCCTGCCAACTGAACTTAGGGTACTTCTACTCCGTCAAAGATCTTTTCAATAATATCCTCGACTTTTAATTCTTCCGCCTCCGCCTCATAAGTAATAATAATCCGGTGGCGCAAAATGTCGGGCCCAATCACCTTAATATCATTGGGGACCACATATCCCCGTCCTTGCATGAAAGCATAAGCCTTAGCCGCAATCCCCAAACTGATTGTCGCCCGGGGAGAAGCTCCGAATTCGATCAAATCGGCTAGCTCCAACTTGTACTGAGCCGGTTCACGGGTGGCCATAATCAGATCAACAATATAGTCCTTAATCTTAGCGTCCATATAAACCATATCCACTACTTTCCGCACCGCCATGATTTCTTGGGGAGTAATAACCGGCTGAATATCGATGGTTCGGGAAGTCTGAGCCATTCTCTCCATAATCAACAATTCTTCTTCTTTGGTGGGATAACCGATCTTCAACTTAAACATAAACCGGTCTAATTGAGCTTCGGGCAAAGGATAGGTCCCCTGCTGTTCAATGGGGTTTTGAGTCGCCAAAACCATGAAAGGTTCGGGTAATGGATAGGTGTTTTCTCCGATTGTTACTTGTTTTTCCTCCATCGCTTCCAAAAGAGCGCTTTGGACCTTAGCCGGCGCCCGATTGATCTCATCTGCCAGAATAATATTGGCAAAAATCGGTCCTGTTTTCGTTGTAAAACAGCCGGATTGCGGATTATAGATTAAGGTCCCGACTAGGTCTGCCGGGAGCAAGTCCGGAGTAAATTGAATCCTTTGAAAACAAGCGTTTACTGAAGCAGCCAAACTTTTTACGGACAGAGTTTTGGCCAATCCCGGCACGCCTTCAAGCAACACATGGCCGTTAGCGAGAATCCCTAACAGTAAGCCATCGATCAATTTTTCCTGCCCAACGACAACTTTACCGATTTGTTCCTTAATTTTGGTTATAAATCCGCTGCTATTCTTGATTGCTTCATTTACAGCTGTTAATCCTTCTGGCATAAACATTACCTCCCGGCATATTGGTACTATTGGTTTTTTTCAGTTAGAAGTTAAAATCGACGCCGACGCGAAGTCCGGAGCCGATCCGCCCTGATTTTTTTACTATTTCTACGTTTTTCCCGCTCTTCCTCTTGATCATTAAAATCCATCCCCGGCTCGGTTCCACTTTTGAGTAGGTTTTTTAAGACCACTATTGTTTCGCCCGGATTGGGAGCCGTATAGGGAGACCCATCCTCGCCCCGAAAAACCGTTTCCACTTTCTCTCTAGCAAAATCAGATTCTTCAAGCCAGTGGCGGACCATGGATTTAATGACCGGAAAAAATTCACTATGTTTTCCTTGCCCATGGATAATCCTGACCAATGTCTCACCATAATAAGAAGCATTATCCAGTCCGATTGTCAGCTTTTCCAAGGCTTGCTCACGATTGTAACCGTGCAGATCAATTGTAAGAATCGGTATCCACTCCTGGGAGTTATTTTACCTAAAATATGAGATCCGAGATTGAAGCGGAATAATAGTAATGTTTCTGAAAGGAGTCGGTAATTTCCTGCATTTCTTAGTCAAAAAGCAGAAATTTTTTAAATCTCACAAAGGGTCATTCTCCTCAATCGCCACCGCTGCTTCTTTTGGCGAACTGCCAAATAAGGAGTTGATCTTCTTGGTGATATTCGCCGGAAACATTTTTAAGAGTAGATCCTTGCCCTTAAGAACCAACTCTAAAATATCCGCCCTGCCGTTCCAATTATCGTAGATAATCTCCTTCGGTATTTCTTCTACCAACCTGGTTATCAATATCGCCATTACCAGAGTATCATCGACAAAGCCCAAAACATTTCCCAGGGCCTCGGGAATTAGATCAATAGGTGACACTACATAAGCTACCGCTAAGGTTATTTTTAACTTCAACTCAACCGGAATTCCATCATCTTTCATGAGCTTAATCAATAATAACACCAAATCCGGTACAACCAACACCATTTCGGTAATTCCCCCGGCAAATTTACCCCCATGTTCCTTAGCCCAGTTTAAAATCCTCTCTCTTAACTTGGGCATTACATTTTCAGGCTCTTTCTCAACTCCATTCTTAGGTTGGATCAATACTTTGCCGTTGCCTGATTCCGCAAACAGTAGGTTGGGATCGATTAAAACCCTGTCTTTACGGACGATTAGAGCCTCCCGCTTCAAAATGACTTTATTAAATCTGAGCGACAGTTTAAGGACCCAAGGCATCAGAAAACCGGGAATACCGGCAATCTCATCGAGCCTAAGGTAGATTAGATTATCTAAACCGGTTTCAATTACGGCCCGGCCGCTAAATTTCCATCCCATAACCCTGCCGGATAGGTTAATTGTTCCTCCTAGGTCCTCCAGAAGCAACAGCCTGCTATTTTCGTCCCACTCGCCGTTGATTACAAGATCCGCCACATTAAACTTAATTGTCATTTTTCCCCTCAAGTTATTGATTAAAATAGTCTTCGGATTCCCTTTACCAAATTAGGCGAGTTATATCGCCGGGTCACATATGATACAATAGGTATATCTGAAATTTAAAACGTATTCCCCCAAAAATAGTTGCCGTTAAGGACCTGGATATGAATTATTGCCATCATTATAAAATCAGTGTTACCGAACTGTTGGAATTTTCTACCATTACAGGAGATTTACATTCCGCTGCTGGAGATCGTTCCCGCGCCCGGGAAGGTATTGCCGGTCACCAACTTTTGGTGTCGCTCAGGCCGGAGGGTTACCAATCTGAAGTTCCAGTTGAACAAACCTATCAATGGGAAAACCTCACTTTGACTGTACATGGTCGGATCGACGGTTTAACCATCAGCCAGACGACGATAGTTGTTGAGGAGATAAAAACCACTTACCAACCGATTGCTAATCTAATAGACCCATATCCGATCCACCTGGATCAACTCAACATCTACCTTTATCTGGTCATGGTCCGTTACCCCCATCAAAAAGTAACCGGCAGGCTAACCTATCTCAATCTGGATAACTTAGCGGAAAGCTCTTTTCCGGTGGTCATCAGCTTCGGTGAAGCTCAAGCCAACTTTGAAACCCTTGCCGTGAAATATCTGACTTTCCAAAAAACCAATCTCCACTGGATCGAAACTCGCAACCGATCCCTTAATGAATTAGTCTTTCCTTTCCCTCAACTACGGCCGGGCCAAATGGAATTGATGTCTACCGTCACCCAAACCCTCCAACAAGAACAAGATCTATTCATTGAGGCCGCCACCGGCATCGGTAAAACAATTTCAGTGCTAATTCCCGCTTTGAAACATTTGGCCACCGAACCACGGTTACGCCGAATTTTCTTTCTAACCGCCAAAACTGCCGGAAAGGAAATCTTACGAACCACTCTTCAGGATCTGATGGGACAGGGACTCCGTCTCCGTTCGGTTTTTATCGAAGCTAAAGAACGAGTCTGCCTTTGCTCTAGTATCCAATGTGATTTTTGTCAATTTGCCGAAAATTATTATGAACGAGTCGAATCAGTCATCCCCCGCTTACTCGGTCTGGAACTGATCACCCCGGAAATTATCAACGAAGTAGCTGAGGAAGAACAGCTTTGCCCCTTTGAAATATCGCTGGACTTAGCCTTACGGGCTGATTTGGTCATCTGCGATTATAACTATTTGTTTGACCCCGGTGTTTACCTGCGCCGCTTTTTTCAGACATCCAAACAGGAGTCGATCTTTCTCATCGATGAGGCCCATAATTTAGTCAACCGAGGACGAGAAATGTATTCGGCTACTCTTTCCCATAAAGAGGTCTTGTCTTGGTCGGACGGTTTGAAAATTATCAGTTCGGATCTGGCCGCCGCCGGTGGAAAAGTAGCGGCGATTTTCGAGGAATATTTACAAGAACTTCGGGACAGTAACCAACAAGCTCTGCTCCTGCCTTCCCTCCACCCGGAATTGGAACCGGCTTTGGAACAATGGAGCGGGTCCATGGAAAAAACCATGCGCAAAAACCCACTGGCCCAGTCTCAGGAACAACTAAAAACTATTTATTTTGGAATTATCCGATTCATGCAGGTCATCTCTTCCCTCAACCAAGATTACGCTATCTTCTTAAAGGATGAGGACCGTAACTTGACCTTGCGTATTTTATGTTTAAACCCCGGTCCCTTACTACGTCAAAGGCTCGATAAAGGACGTTCAACAATTTTTTTCTCAGCTACCCTGTCTCCCTATGAATATTTTCGCGAATTATTAGGCGGCCGGGACGACTCTTTACATCTCCGGCTTACATCCCCTTTCCCCAAGGAGAACCGCTTATATTTACACGTTCCAGGTATCGACACCCGCTTTCGGTCCCGGACCAATTCCCTTGCCCAACTGGTGGACTGTATCGGCTCGGTGGTCCAAGCCCGCTCCGGCAATTACCTGGTCTTCTTCCCATCATACTCTTATTTGCAATCAGCTTTGCCCCTACTACGTCGAAATCTGGCCTCCCAAGCCTTGGTTTACGCGCAATTTCCGGGGATGGGCGATGAACAAAGACGCCACTTTCTCGATAAATTATTCAGCAATCATCCCAATGAAACCAAAATCGGATTAGCAGTACTCGGGGGAAGCTTCGGTGAAGGGATTGACTTGCCCGGCGAACAACTGATCGGGGTGATCATCGTTGGCCCCGGTTTACCCATGGTCAATGAAGAACAGGAATTGATCCGAATGTACTTTGAGGAGCGTGACAATTCAGGGTTTTTCCACGCCTACCTTGTTCCTGGATTAATCAAAGTGATTCAGGCCGCCGGCCGGGTCTTCCGGACCCCGGACGATATGGGGGTTGTGGTCTTGATTGATGACCGTTTTGGAGACGAACGCTATCAAGAACTGCTCCCGCCGGACTGGTTCCTCCCCGGTCGCCCCTTTACGGACCCGGAGTATCGGATTACTTTGGAGAAGTTTTGGGGGTAGAACTACCGCCGCCTCACCCACCCGCTACCTGGTCAGTTTAGTTACTTAACAGCAACATTTCTCTCCATGAATGTTAGCAGGTTTTGAGTGTTTGGAGAGGGACAGGTTGTTTTATTTTTGATTGTAGTTACTTTGCTGTCAGGGTCTATTAATTAGGATAAATTTCTGGCTGAAGACGTTTTTATTAATGCTACTAACAAATGAAGTGAACTAAGGTCTGTGTGAAGAGAAACTTGTTATCCGGTTATTTCATAACAAAATTAATATCCTAAATTTTCCAATAAGTCTTTGACCTTGTATCGTTTAACATTTATGCTTTTGGATTTTGTTCATCAGATTTATAAAATTTTAAATATTCACTATCTTTTGGCCCGAAGCATCGACCTCTTGACTTTTTAAATACTACATTAAAATATTCTTTTGCTTTTGACAATTCCCCTATTTCATAGGCAACCTTACCAGCCCATAACTCTCGTTCGCCGGTATCACCCCGTTCAGGAT
>JAAYEK010000257.1 GCA_012728785.1 Bacillota bacterium
AATCGGGCAAGCAATCCTTAAGTCGGGCAAAGGTGACGCCCGGTTTATAAGTTGGCTTTACAGCGCCCCAACCGGCGCCGGCTTTGTCTTTTAAAAAATCACCGATGAGCTGAACCGGGGCCCGATAGTTTTCGCCACCGATCCGGTAAGCCAACTGTTCCCACCGGCGTTGAAATTCTACTCCCGCCAGTGGATGTGAGCTTGAAAAATCCGCGGGAGTCACCCCGACCAACAAGGCTGAATTAGCGTTTTTCCCATCCCTTTTATACTCACTCATACCGTTGGTAACCAGGCAATGCTCTTCGGAAGCGGCTGCCACCACATATCCGCCGGGGCACATACAAAAGGTGTAAGCGGAGCGACCGTTTGAAGAATGATAAGCAAGCTTATAATCGGCGGCGCCCAATCCAATAATCCCGGCTGCATTACCATATTGCGCCTTATCGATGACCTCCTGCGGATGCTCGACTCGGACCCCAATGGAAAAGGGTTTTTGACTCATGACTACGCCCCTGTCGCACAATATTTCAAAAGTGTCCCGGGCGCTGTGGCCGATCCCCAATAAAACTACGCCGCAGCGGAGTTGCTCGCTATTGTTAATTACGAGAGCAATCACCTTTCCATCCTTAATGATGAAATCCGTAACTTTAGCTTTGAACCTCACTTCTCCGCCATGGGCGATAATCTCTTGTCTGAGATTTTTAACCGTCGTTTTGAGCAGATCGGTGCCGATATGGGGTTTACTCTTGTATAGTATTTCCCGAGGCGCGCCTGCTTGGATAAACTCCTCCAGTATTAGGCGGCATCTTCGGTCATTAATCAAAGTAGTCAGCTTTCCGTCGGAAAAGGTCCCCGCCCCGCCTTCCCCAAACTGGACATTACTTTCAGGATCAAGCAGGCTTTTATTCCAAAACCGGTTTATCTTCACTGTCCGCGCATCCACATCTTCCCCGCGCTCAAGGATGATCGGTCGATAACCGCTCCTGGAGAGGAGTAAACCGGCAAAAAGGCCGGCCGGTCCCATCCCGATAATCACGGGTCTTTCGTCCAATTTTCCCGATCCGGGCGAAACCCATTGGTAAGAAAGATCCGGAGCGCAAGTTACTCCTTTGACGCCGGATTTGCCGAGGATTCGTTCTTCATCACGGAGCTTTACATCCACTGTATACACATAATGAATCCGGTCCTTTTTACGGGCGTCAATCGATTGTTTAAATATTTCAAATCCGATTAAATCCCGTTCTTCAATGCCGAGTATGGAAAGGATCGCCGATCGCAAAGCCTGTCGTTCCATATGAAAATCAACTGCTTGATCGATTCCGATCTTGAGATCCGAAAGCCTGATCATTATAACCTCCGTTAGATGAAGCCTTATAAAGCCCCGCTCCGTCCTGCAACAAACCCGGAGGACCAGGCCCACTGCAGGTTAAAACCGCCGCACCAACCGTCGATATCTATAATTTCACCGGCGAAAAATAAACCTTTGACCAATTTCGACTCCAAGGTATGCTCATCAATTTCATCAGTAGCCACGCCCCCCGCGGTTACTTGGGCGCTAGGCCAACTCTTGGTTCCTCTGATCTTAAACCTCCAGTCGGTTAAGACAGTAACGATTCCTGCCACTTCTTTAGGGGAAAGTTCGGCAGCCGACCGTTTCCAGTCCTTGAGACCCGCTTCCATTAGCACTACCGGAATCAACCTTTTGTTAATCAATCCAACCAGGCTAAAATCAACTGGCTTTGAGGGATTTGTCTGAAACCGTTTACTAATTAACTCCCCTAACTCCTCTTTAGTGAAGGTATCCATGATTGTCAGCTTCAAATAGGCCTCTTTTCCCACATGAAACAGTTCTCCGGCTTTTCGGCTTATTTGAAGAATCGGCGGACCGGAGACTCCGTAATTAGCGAAGAGAATGTCGCCCCGTTCTTTGGCGATGGATTGATCTTGGTGCAAAATTTCAGCGGTCCCTCCCAATTTAACTCCGTCGATTCGTTTAAAATAAGCCCCTTCCAACATTATTTGAACCAAAGCCGGGAAAATATCGGTAATGGTATGCCCTAACTTTTTAGCCAGATCGTAGCCATTACCATCGGATCCGCTGGAAGGCATGGCTTTACCGCCTGTGGTAATAATCACCCGATCCCCCCGGTATATTTCACCATTTTCCAACCGGACGCTAAACTCATCCTTTTCCCTAATAATATCCTTTACAAAAGCTTCACCAACAATCTTAACTCCCAATTCATTCAGTTCATACAAAAAAACATCCAATATACTTGAAGCTTGTTCGGACATGGGAAAGACCTTCCCAAAATCCTCCATCTTTGGTTCGATTCCCAGTTTCTTAAAAAATTGAATTGTATCTACTACTGAAAAACCTGCTAACGCTCCCTGGGCGAATTGCGGGTTTTTACCGTAATAATAGGTGGGATCAGCATTGAGATTAGTGTAGTTGCAGCGTCCGTTTCCGGTAGCCAGTATTTTTTTACCGATCCGGGGGTTTTTCTCAAGGATAACCACCTCAGCCCCTGCCCTTTTAGCGGAAACAGCGGCCATCATTCCGGCCGCCCCTCCTCCTACCACTAATACCCGTTTTCCTGGACTCATATCTACTCCAGCTTACAAATTTTTTGGCATTGTCTGCTCACGAGTTCTTCATCATTACGCTTTCAATTACTTCGGATACTTCTTCACAGGCATCACAACATTTTTCCATATAGTCCAAGGTTTCTCGCCAAGCCAAGATCTCAACGGGATTTTTTTCATTGACAAATAAGTTTCGGGTTGCCTTCACAAACAACCTATCCCCTTCCTCTTCAAAATGATTAATATCAACGATCAACTTATGGAGGACTTGAGACTTGCGGAAATTAGAAAACTCCTGTAAGGCTTCTTTAAGGGCTTCACAACATTTAATAATGATTTCCACCATCTTAATGGCATCTTCACGGATAGCGGTAAAATTAAACATATAAATCCGCAACATAACATCCTCAATGGTGTCCGTTACATTATCAATGGCATCGGCCATGGCTACGATGTCTTCCCGCTCAATGGGAGTGATAAATTCCCGGGCCAACTTTTCCATCATTCGGTGCCTTCCTCCATCACCGGCTTGTTCAATGTTATGTATTTGCTCCATTTTCTCTTCTAATTCACTCACCTTAAAATTGGTCACAATTTCATTCAAAAGTTTGGCAGCATCACAAGAATACTGGACCAACTCTACAAATGCGCTGAAATAATTCTCCGCTTTTTTTCTCGCCATCTTAGATTCTCCTTAAATTGTAATCGAATTTTTGGATCTTAAAATAACTGCATGAATAATTCCGCCATTAAAAATCCGACCAGCCCGCAACCGGGAAAGGTAAGAACCCACGCTAATACCATCTCCCGGACTATACCCCAGTTTACCGAGGATAACCGCTTCGCCGCACCAACCCCCATAATGGCGGTTGTCTTGGTATGAGTAGTACTTACGGGAATACCAGTGATGGAAGCTATTAAGAGGCAAACCACAGCTGCCAAATCAGCGGAGAAACCCTGATGCTTATCGAGTTTTACCATATCCATCCCTACGGATTTGATGATCCGGTATCCCCCAATGGAAGTGCCTAACGCCATCACTGCCGAGCAAAGTACCATCAGCCAGATGGGAATCTGGAACTCCGTAACATTTGCTTGCCCTTGGGCTAAAAACATTCCCAACATGAACACACCCATAAATTTCTGGCCGTCCTGAGCGCCATGCATAAATGCCATACCGGCCCCACCGGCAATTTGAGCATTTTTAAACGGACCAAAGGTTTTTTTACGATCAATCCCACAGCAAATTTTTTCAATCAACCTTACAACGAGCCAACCTGCTCCGAATCCCATACCGGTTGAGAGTACCAGTCCGTAGATTACTTTTACCCATTCCGCGGGATTGATTCCGGAAACACCTCCTTGGAGGGCAATGGCCGCTCCCGATATTCCCGCGATCAGCGCATGACTTTCACTGGTCGGGATCCCAAACCACCAAGCGGCAGTCGCCCATAAGACAATCGCAAATAAAGCCGCGCACAGAGCGATCAAAGCTTCATGGGGATCTCCCCCAAAGTCAACCATCTTAAAAATAGTCTGCGCCACCGTGGCATTGATCGCAGTCATCACCAAAACCCCAAGGAAATTAAAGACAGCCGCCATGATAATTGCGGCGCGAGGCCCCATTGACCTAGTAGAAATACAAGTAGCAATGGCATTTGGAGCATCGGTCCATCCATTAACCAGAACGACTCCCATTGTTAAAATCGAAGTAATCACCAGCGCCGGATTTGATAATAATTGATTCAAAAAATCCCCCAGCGTAATTGTCATCCGTCCCCTCCTCGTAAGTAGAAATCGTGTTTTTATTACTTGGTAATTTAATTTTATTAATCCATTCTAAAGAACTTTGAAAGGACTTCCATACACAAGCTTTATTTTATCCTTTTATACCAAAAATGTCATTAGTTTTGTGGAAACTTGACATGTCCGATGTTTAACAAAAAAAAAGCGGAAATCCAACACTTTCCGCCTACTGTCGCTTCCTCAAATCATCGTTTTAACCGGCTTACCACTCAATACCCTCCGGATACTCCAGCCCCTCCAAACTAAGATCTTCCGGTTCACAACCATGTTCTCTGGCGCCCTCGGCTACAACTTCCTTGATCTCTTTATGATCATCGTCATATCTGAATTCGACAATTCGCTTGGCAATAGAAGACAAGTTCTTAAGCCGCTTTTCTTTGGTCATCTTCAAGTATTTGATATTTAATAAATCAACAAACTGCCCGGCAATAGTTTCGATACCTATATAATCATTATTCATTACATTTAACCATCTGGCAAAGGCCCCTTCGGTAAGCGTAGCTTTGACGCACTTTGCAAATTCAGCCTGAAACAACCGGATAATCGCAATGGTATTATCCCAGACAACTTTCTTGTCCATGGCTTCTTTATAACTAGTTTTGGCAAGATCCCTGATCCGTAGTTTCACCAGTTCATTCAGGGCAAGCATGATAAAGAACATTTCCGGGTAAAGATAGTTACACTTATAATAAACATTACTTTGCGGCGTAATCAGGGAGTGCCATTTCATCTTATCTTCAGTCATCTGATTCTCAACCAGCTCTACTTCCCGGTCCCCCATAAAGGCATGCCGGATATCATAACAAAGTCCAAGGACCCGGATAGAGACTTTGAGATACTCCCGATGTTTTTCTGAGCATTCATCAACGGTAATGTCGTAGAACGCCTCAACCAGGTTGTAAAGATCGTCGAAGTCGCCGCTGATGGTAACTCCGGTAAGGTTTGGCGTGTTTTTTATCGAAATCATAATGTGCTTCCTCTCCCTATTTATTATGACAATAATTTAATCCTACCATAGTAACAACCTTTATCTTTAATTCATTTATAAAAGCATACAAGTCATCGGAAAGATCTTTGATAATGTTGATTCTATTATTATAGGTACTGTCGCCAAACCTCTGTAAATCGACAAGATAAGCTTTAAAATCCGAAGGAAGTCTTTTGGCCAATGTTCGAAAGTTAAGCCGCTTAATATCGAATCCCCACTACTTGAATAAGTTACATAAATGCAGAAAATTATAGGTAATTGGAGAATTAATGATCCATTTTCTCGATGATTGCTCGTCCTGGAAAAACTTATAGAAAAGCTACATCAATATATAGGTTCTCCTCAGAAAGCTCATCAAAGATATTTTTATTATGCTTAAAGTCAACAATATAGCAACAGCTATCATAATGGATGTGCTTTGTTTTTTCAAAATATGACCTCAGAGGGTGATTTTCAAAAAATCCAATCATTAAAAAATCAAATTCCTTTGCATCCCGCCTCATAAACCGCCACAGCTTATCCGCCGAAACAACGTCATTGTTTTCCGCCCACAAACCTGCACAGGCGCAGTTGGCGGTCTCATTGATCCCCGGAAAGGATGGATACCCCAGCAACCTCGTGGGTAACTTGCTTATCAGCCTGTATATACCGGCATATTTTTTTACTACATATTGTTTATACTGCTGCTGATTCAGCACATAGCCGCATGCCGTCAGGACATTATCTTTATATAAGCCGTAGTATACTGCATTCTCTAGATCATAAGCTGCTATACTTTCAAGGGATAAGTCCGCCCCCTGCGCCTGCTTGGAAAAGAAGGTCACTAATTCATTTCTCCCGCATCGCCTCGGGAAATATTCGGCTCCGGCTTTTGTATTGTCTTGGCGTCCAAAGTTTAGATTGCTAATTCCTGATTTACAGAAGTAAACACGATAATCACCCAAATAGTCATATAAGGGCATGAGCTTCCTTGGTTTTTCAAGCATCTTCCGTACTGCCGTGTTTTCTTTTAAAATAGTCGTAAAGTAAAAATCCACCTGATCTCCAGTATACTCGTATATTTTCTGATAACAATCAGGAATAACAAATATCCTCTTCCGATATTGAGGCAAAAGTTTTAGCCCTGTTAAATACCCCATATTAACGACTTTTTTATCCTTATATACTCTTTTGATTATACAGGCCCCAAATCCTACCGCCTTGTTTTTCTGTTTATCTCTAAGCATCAGGATAACTACTTTTTCCCCTTCTTTTTCAAAGGAAGCGATGGGATTAGGATTCCTCAAATATTGTACGGCGATCCCCCCGTCAAATTCCCCGCTTTCAAAAATCTCCTTTATTTCCCGCCAATCCCCATCTTCTGCTAAGATAAGTTCAAATTGATCATTTGGGAAGTTCATCCAAATTCCTCCCAATCGGCACATTCATTTTTTCGTCAACTTCTCCGCCAATACTCAAATTCATCGCCCAGAATAAAAACCATAACAATGGGCTCGTTCTTCCCATTGCGGATAGTCCTCTTCGCAGTATGTTTTTCCCATTTGAAAATTCCTTCCTCGCATCCCTACAAAGCCTACTGAGCTTTTCCGGAGATATATTCTTCGGCTCAAAGGCTAATTCGCCATAGTTGTAATCCCCCTGAAGCCACCATTTATCGCTCAACAGTCTATTTTCCCGCTTTAAATATTCATACAGGCTGGTGCCTGGGAAGGGGAGCAGATGGTTAAAGGCGGCAGTATAAAACTGATGCTTTTCTGAAAAACGCAGCGCCTTTTCTATGGTTTCTTCTGTGTCATAGTCATACCC
>JAAYEK010000258.1 GCA_012728785.1 Bacillota bacterium
ACAGTATTGATGAAGAATCCGATTAACCCTTCCAGTTCTTTACGGGTTCGGCCTGCTACCGGAGAGCCGACGATTAGGTCTTCCAGTCCGGTATATTGATGAAGCAATACTTTGAATGCGGCTAATAGGGTTACGTATAAGCTGCATCCTTCTTTTTGGCTTAAGGTTTTGAGTTTTTGGATGACTTTTTCGGGAATTATCTTAAATTTACGGATACTTCTACGCGATTGTACCGCAGGTCTTGAATAATCCGTCGGTAATGAAGGTATTTGGTCGATATCTTTTAGTTGTTCTTTCCAATAGTTGAATTTCGATTCAGCATGTTTACTCTTTAGATAGTTTTGCTGCCATACGGCGTAATCGGCATACTGAATCGCCAGTTCCGGCAAGACTGCCTTTTCTTTATTATAAGCGGCTTTATATAGGGCAGCTAGTTCGGTAATGAAAATATTTAAGGACCAGTTGTCGCTGATGCTGTGATGGAAGGTGAATACCAATGCGTATTCGTCTGCCTTGAGTTGGAACAATTTGAATCTTAAGTAAGGACCGGTTTCAAGGTTGAACGGCTGTTGTGTCTGTTCATTGAAGTATTCGTATACCTTTTTTTCCCGCTCCTCTTCTGTTAAAATCTGTAGGTCTTCAGTGGATAGAGCAATGGTTAATTCGA
Organism: Bacillota bacterium; assembly: GCA_012728785.1. GTDB lineage: Bacteria > Bacillota > UBA4882 > UBA8346 > UBA8346 > JAAYHS01. Next base: position 668 of record JAAYEK010000258.1, read on the forward strand.
GCAATACCTTCTGATACAATTCGTTTTCTTCCGATATTATGACTGTTCGTAATATTTCATGACGTTTGATTATTTCATTGATGCTTGCTTCAAGAGCTGATAATACCAGTTTCCCCTTCATCCGTAATACAGTGGGTATATTGAAGGCAAAACTGTTCGACTCTATCTGTTCGTATAACCATAGCGATTTTTGGGCATAGGATAACGGTAGTTTACCGGTACTCGGCGCTGTTTGGATTTGAGTAAGCTGATCTTGTTGATTAGATACGGTCTGTTGCAAATAGGTAATGATCTCCGGTTTGCGTTTGATAATTTCGGCTTTCAAGTCGTCGCTTAATGCCCCTTCCGGAGCGCTATATTTCAGCCGGTTATCTTCAACCCATAGTTTAATATCCAATTTATTTAGTTCAATTAGAAAATCTGTAGTTAACATATGGCCTCCGAATTAATAAACATTTTCTTCATTACTGATTTGTACCATAATCCCAGCCTTTTTATCCATACAAATATATCAAAACCCTTTTTATGAAGAGGAAATAAAAGCGCTAATTACTTCTTAGGCTCCAGATAAAGGACTTGGTTGGAACTTTTCTCAACCGCTTCTTTAGAAAAAGGCATATTATGATATCTGATAGCCGCCCACATCTCCATTTGATCTTCCCGCTGAGGATTAAAAATATGCCCGCTAGCTCCGCTTGAGTTAACCGACCACGAGTCGTCCCAATTACCGACATCGTAAATATTACGTTGGCTGGAGGCAAAAGTTACGTTAATCCTTCCGGGTGGCGAGGAATAACTATGGGCAAATGCAACAGCAGTTGGGCTACCTGTAAAAGGAAAGACTCCCTTGCTGTTAAAAAGTTCTTTAAGATATGGTATATCACCAAAAATCTGGTGTTTCAGTCTTACTGTTTGAATACGACCCAAAGTCCATTTATCAACATCATTTCCGTACTCTTTTGCTAGCCAATTTACTGCTTCCGTAAGACTCTTTTTGATCATTTGATCTCTTGATTCGATCTCCGGTGTTCTGCAATCATCATACCAGGGATTGTTTTCATCCGATATCAAACTAATGAGCGATTGTAGACGTTTTAAAGGAGTATAAAAGCCCCAGACCATCTCTTTTTCAAGTTCATCATCATATACATTCCGTTCCATAAAGCTGTACCATACTTTATATATTGCTCCACCTACACTATCTTCGTCATAACGGTTATCCCAATTCGTAATATATTCCAACGCCTTCGCCTCAAGTTGGTTAGCCGGTTCCACCGCTGCCAAATAAGGGCTGATCACCGCATCACCGTATGAATAATTATCGGCCTGGATTATACGCATATCTTCTTTGGTAATTGGATTTCCCTTTGCCAATAAATTATTGATCAGATGATTGACACTTCGTCCGCGATATCCCGGATGAAACCAATCATAGGTTAATTGATAAGGATAACTATCATCGACAGTTTTACTATTTACCACCGCCAGATAGCCGGTGGGAGGATTGTACATGGATGGTAATTTTTCAAAGGGGATAAATCCTTTCCATTCATACTCTCCGGTCCATCCGGGCACTGGTACGGCCCCTTGATGTTTGGTAACCCGAATTGGAATTTTAGCCGCAGCTTGGTAACCAATATTTTTTTCAACATCCCCATATACAAAATTCTGACTCAGTGAATCCCATCGAGATAAAGCAGACCTGAATTGTTCCCAATTTTGCGCTAAATTTAAATCTTTGATTGATTCTAAGATGATACATCGGTCAAAAAAGGACCACCGAATAGCAATTGGTTCTATTCCACTCCAACGATCACGCCGTAAAGGAGGGTCATACCCGGATGTTTTATTAAAATTCTTCTGATCATTAATATCTTTATCCGTCACTTTGAGAATATCATTTAAAATCGGACCATGGCGAGTAAATAGAATTTCCAAATTTACATCGGGATTTCCCTTAACCTTGATAACTTCTTTTTTCCTTTCTAAGTCATACCATTTACCCATATATTCATATTTAGCCGGATTCTCTTGATTATCAAGCTTTTCGATGTATAAATCCTGCACATCAGGGTTCATATTTGTAAAAGACCATGCAATCCGTTGATTGTGCCCAATCACCACCATGGGAGTTCCCGGTAACGAAAAACCTACTACATCGAAACGTCCGCCATGCAACCCGACTTCATACCAAAGAGACGGTATTCCGATACTCATATGGGCATCACCGGCTAAGATGGGGTAGCCTGTATCAGTATATTTACCACTAACAACCCATGCTCCGCTAGCCCAGCTAAATGCATCCGAACCTGGTAAAATACTTTCCAGATTTGATATTCCTGATATCTTTTTATTCTTTAGCCACATATAATTGTTTAGCTCGGTTGGAATAACTAAAGGATTATTATTATCCCAAGTCGGAAGCGCTTCCGAAGCCCGCTTTTCACCTAATTTAGCAATAAGTTGGGCACGAAACATTTCATAACTATAATTAAGC
>JAAYEK010000259.1 GCA_012728785.1 Bacillota bacterium
AAAAACCTAAAACCAAAGTTATCCTTCGAAAAGGAGTAAAGTAGAACTAAATAACGCACAGTTGAGAAATGAAGGTGGGTTAGCATGGATCTGCAAGTAAATAAAATTCCAAAAGTTGAAATGCATTTACACATTGAGGGAGCTATACCTCGAAATACATATATTGAGCTACGCAGGAAGAGAGAACCTTCCTATTCCTTGGATCAAAGTCCATGGCACGATGATAATTACCGTTTTGATAGCTTGGATCATTTTCTTAATACTGCATCACCGAGTGTTACCCAAACTGCTGAAGACTATAGACGAATTGCCACTGATTTGTTTCAAAATCTTATTGATCAAAATATTATATACACCGAAATTACCGTAGCCTCGCATCGGGTTCCTTATTATGAGATTGCTCAAGCAATACACAATGCTTGGGAAGAGACTGTTCCTGATGCTAGACTCACTTTTGGGATTTTAGTCGGTCTCTTTCGAAGCGATAACCCAGAAACTGCCGTTGAAATGGTTAAACAAGGTATCAGGGCTAGTAAATTTGGAGTTGTAGGTGTAGACCTTTTGGCACATGAAACAATTCAACCTGCCAGTGTATTCAAAGAAGCCTTCAATATAGCTAAAGAAGCCGGTTTAGGGTTACGATCCCATGCGGGTGAAGGAGCTGGATCAGAAAGTATGTGGGATGCTATTCGTTCGTTAGGTGTTTCGCGTATTGCACATGGGACTAGGGCCGTAGAAGATAGGGATTTGATTAAGTACCTTATTGATAATAACATCACACTTGATATGTGTCCTACAAGTAACTATAAGTTGAGAGTAGTTCGCACTATAGAAGAACATCCGATTAGACAGTTCTTTGATTCTGGAGTTAAAGTTACAGTTTCATCCGATGATCCATTATTTTTTAATAGCGACATTACAAATGAATTAGTAAGACTACATAAGTTCTTTAACTTCAAAACAGTAGAATTGCTCCAGCTTTCCCAAAATGCTATTGATAGTGCTTTCTTGCCACAGAATAAGAAGAACAAATTTCATCAGATTTTAGTTGAAAAATACAACCAATTGATGCAAAGCTAAAAATATAAATTTAGGGTCGATACATCCATGTACGATTTTCAGAAAGTTACAGGCTGGTACTGCACATAACAGGCTGGGTTTGAGCTAACGGGGCGCGGGATCTGACTCATGAAGTGTTTCGAAGATGGAAATTCACGGTGTTGGCGCGCCCACATCCGTCCAGCCAAGTCCTTTAAGACCCGCCCGGGAAAGCTGATTCGAAGAAGAATCCGGGCTTAGGCTGGACGGACGTCTCAAACCGCCGGACGTTATCCAAAATACCTGCCTGATTTGGGCCAAGGCCGCATCGTGCGGCCCTCGTTGAGTAGTTGCCGTGATCTGGGTGAGGGATGAGGGATCTAAGATAGAATGATAAAAGAATGGCAATATGCATTGGAGTTGGAATTAAAAAGAAAAGGTGCGGATATAATTCGATTCGCGGATTTATCAAGTCTTTCTATTGAAATAAACAGAGGGTTTAGTAAAGCAATACTTATTGGTATCCTATTGTCAAAAGAGTTTATTACCAACTTATGTGAGACAGCACAAACGGATTTTAATGAATTCAATGAAAAGGAACGTAGAGCTGATAAATTAGCTGAATGGACAGCAGAATATCTTCAAGAACTAGGATATAAAGCTTTTGCTCAATCAGAAGATAATATCGGGCAAGATGGTTATTTTAATACAGAAACTAAATCATCCACTTTGCCCCATAAGACAATAGCTTTGCTTGCTGGTTTAGGATGGATAGGGAAAAATGATTTACTTATAACTCAGGATTATGGCTGCGCAATTTGTATGTGTTCAGTCCTAACTGATGCTCCGTTCGATGTAAAAACACCACCTTTAATTAATTCAAATTGTGGGGAATGCGATATCTGTAAACAAATTTGTCCTACAAATGCAATATTGGGAAATGTTTGGTCTAAGGATTGTAATCGTGATATGTTGATTGATGTTTTTCGTTGTGTTTGTTGTTTGAAATGCCTTTCACATTGCCAATGGACAGTTAGCTATGCAAAAAGGTAAAGAAGTAAGTTCTGAAGGGCGATCCCTCCATGGCCGCGTAATAATGATAGATCGTCGGCAGGTACTTCGGATAACACCGAGTTTGAGCTTGCGGGGCGCGGTTTTCGAAGAAGCAAACAAATTCACGGTGTTGATTCAAAGGAGTTGATTCATGATGTTTTCGCGCCCACATCGATTCGGCAAGTCGAAGTGTCACTAAGCCTCATCGACGTCTCAAACTCGGAGACGTTATATGACATACCGCGAAAAGCAGCGGCCATCGTGGCCGCTATTAAAAGATAAAGGATTAAAAATGAAAAGAAACATAGGTGAAAAGCTTTATAAATATTCATATAAAATAAATTTTTGGTTAATATTGTATGCCTTTCTTCACGCTTGTATTGTAAATCTTTTTGGGATTAAAGAAATTTCTAAAAATGTAATAATTTTAGAGTTGCTTGTTATATATTACACTGCGCTGTTGCTAGCTCCAACTTTGTGTGTATCATTTCTAGGATTGAATATTTGGGGATTATTCATTGATAAACCAAATAGGAAAAAGCTTATTATTACAATTATATTTCTAATTATTTGGATTTCTTGGGGTATATATGCTTGGAGTCGAGGAGTGGTAACTCCTTAAAACACAAAGTATTTGTTAGTAAAATTTCTCTTAAAACTAATTGTAAGTGGATGCCCTCCATGGACATCCTTCAAATGAAAGCCGACGGTACGTCATATATCACCGAGTTTGAGCTTGCGGGGCGCGGCTTTCCGAAGATGATTATTCGAAGAGGCAAACAAATTCATGATGTTTATTCAAAGAAGCTGATTCATGATGTCTGCGCGCCCACATTGGTTCGTCAAGCGCTGTAACGCTAGACTCACCAACGTCTCAAACTCGGAGACGTTAGGTG
>JAAYEK010000260.1 GCA_012728785.1 Bacillota bacterium
TTCCCGGTAGTCAATCAGGATGGACCGGGCATTATGGAGCTTGTCCGCTGCCGAAACTAATAGTGTCGAAGGACTGGCCTGGGGGAGATGGGCTAAGTAATCTTCTTTCCGCTTGCGCCAGGCCGGCTTGGGGTTAGTCCAGGCGTCGGTACATCCGGCAACGATCTCCGATACCGCTTTACCGAACTTTGTTTCGATTTTGCGGAGTGTCTTTACGCCTCCTTGGTCTTCGGGGCCGTCATGGAGCAGAGCCGCGATGGCCTCGGTCTCGGCGCCGCCATTTTCCAGGACCAATGAAGCGACTGCCAGCAAGTGGGCGATGTAGGGAATGCTAGTGCCTTTGCGATGCTGGTGTTGGTGTAATTTCAAGGCAAAGCGGACGGCTTTTTCGAATTTGGTGGTTAACATTGATTGAACGCCTCCTGTTTAGGGTTGCTAGTATAATGTTCAGATGCTTTGGGCCAACCCTCATTCCATCCTTCGTCTTTCCTGTTCTAAAGTCCATTTTCCCTACCATAAATACCGCTTCCCGAATACTTTGGCGAATAATGAACGCAAACGGGTATTGAATTCCCAATCTTCTTGGACCAAGAAAACCACGAATCAGCCGTAGTCCAACATATTTCCCGCGCAAAGCTTTACAGGTTCATACCTGATCTGCCTTCGTTCCTCCCTTGAGGGAGGAAGCTAGTTGGAGGGTTGACCAAAAGTCAAGGTGAGATAATTCCATGTTTGAGTCAAGTAAATGTAGGCAAGATTTTCATTTTCCTGTGTAAATTAAATTACGCTGACCTTTAGGTGCCGTTCATCTAAATCTATCTATACACCATTTCGCTGAATGGTCTTAAATCAAACATACTTTTTATTGCTTCCCTTCCGTTGGTTTGCTTAAGGCCGATAAATGCTATTTTTCCTTGATGTACAGGGTATATGGATTTTCTTGCTTTTTTGACTGGATTCTTTATGGGTTTTATGGTTTCTTCAAAACGCTCTGTTAGCCTTTCTGAGAGTCTGCCGGAGACCAAAGCCGCTATTTTTTCAGGGAAATCCTTCCCGATTTTCAGGGCGATAATCTTCGATATGTTGGAGGCTCCTTTTTGACTCCAACTCTTCCCGCCTTTCATCCGCTTGGCAAAAATATTAACATTCCGCTCCATGGTACCTAGATTACGATATTCGACTCCCGCGGGCGGGGATGGCATTTCTATCCCGGTACGTTCTTTATAGCTGACTATACCGTCTATATTGCTTTTTATGTACGCTTCCAATACCGATAGCTTTTTCACTTCGCTTTCCAGACCGCCACATTGGTACTTTAATTCATTCAGCTTACCGAAAACTTTCTCGAATTGTCCTGTTTTGAGCCACTTCATAATATGTCTGCGGCTGGACTTGTCGTAGACATTCCTGACCACACTTTTGGCCAGATGATAAGGGTCAAGCTGAAACAGGTCACCTTCGGCATCATGTCCCGTTCTAATCCAGGCGGCCCCATCTCCGTTAAGCACCCGGTACTGAATTTCGTCGGTGTTGTATTTCTCGGCTACCTTTGCTTCTCGCAAAACTTTAAATTCTTCGGCTTTAAGGTATCCCGCAAATGCTGTTTTCCCAACAGTCTGATACTCTTTGGATGAAGTGTACCGCTGCGCCCATCCTTCATAGATAACTCCGATCTTTAATTCTTTTTTCCTTTGGGAGGAACCTTTCCGACTCTTCCCTTGTAGCGATAACCAAAGACCGTCTGCCTCTTCAAACAGTACTGGGACTTCCCGATTTCCCGCCAACTGACTGTTGGCGTGTGCTTTCACGAGATTCCTCTCCGCCTCTGTCTGCCGTTCTCCTGCCGCTTGGACTACATCCCATACCCCTTGATGGCTTATCCGCTGGTTTGTCAGTTCCGAAACTGCTTTTGATACCTCGCGGTACGACATTTCACAGGCATACTCAAGGATTTTCTCCGCAAGATTTGGCGAAATGATTCCGATCGTTTCCAGATTCAGTGCTTCATCTAGGAGAAATACGTGCTCAGCATCTCCGGATTCGTTTATCCGCCGGTACAAGGTCCGTTTCATCGTTACCTCACCCATTAGAGTCTTGATAGTTGTTGTCCGGCTCCCTTTATGCCGTAATGCCGCTTTGTTTCTTCCATCCTTTAATTCCTTGTCGGCTTCTTCTAAAAATTGCTCCATCAGTGTCCTTGCTACTTCACAACCAATTTCAAAAAATTTTCTCTCAATTCTCTTGAATGTTACCGTTTCATTAGTTAAACTATTCATATCACGCCTCCTGTTGTTTTTGGCTTTTGCAACCTTTAAACTACAGGAAAATCGTGATTATGGGAAGACCTTTTTTGAGGTTTTCCCATATTTTTTTGCCTACGATAATTTTACTCTAAGTAATTCCATCCTTTACTAACTGGTCTAAAATGAGTGAAAGCTCTTCTATGTAACGGTTTTGATTTCCATATCAATTCCTTCTCATCAATGTCAAATATATTACAATTTGGAATATTTTTATTGTAATCTTAGGGAATATATGTTAATATACTAATAATCTAATTTTGTAATAATTAGATAATATTATCAAAGGAGTGATTAGTTTATGGGACAGCCAAATTTAGTATCGCTTAACATTTCCGAGGGGGATCTGGGGGAAATCAAGGGGGCCATTGATGTGCTGGTTACGAAGTTGCTGCCGCATTTGAAGACCCTTGGGCCGGAGGAACGGCAGGAGTTGCCGAAGATGGGAATGAAGACGATGGGTTTTGTCCAAAAAGGCGTTGAACATTGCCAACAAAACCCGGACCTGGTCCCCGCTTATTTGAATGTGGAGGAGTTGGTCACTGATTTTAAAGCGGTGGAGATGATCCGCTCCATGTATCAGCCGCTGTTGCAAGTGACCGAAGGGCTCGCGGACACGATGACTTTGTCGGGGAGTGAAGCCCTCGGCGGAGTGCTGATCTTTTATAACGCGGTGCGGTATGGGAAGAAGGCAAGGGTTCAAAAGGCGGAAACGGTTTATAATGATCTCCGGGCCCGTTATCCTGGGAAGTCACGGAA
>JAAYEK010000022.1 GCA_012728785.1 Bacillota bacterium
GACCGAAACGTTCGGTGATATATTTGGTACATTCATCGATCTCCGCATCAAGAGTAGCTAAAGGTTTTCCAAAACAGCTCCCGGTCAAGTTCGCATAAGGATGGCTCACCGTATGGTTGCCGATTTCGTGTCCATCCTTGACCGCCTGGGACCAAACTGTGTCGGAATTTGGAATCCAGTTGACATTACTTGAAAAATAGAAGGTCATCCGCACCCCAGTCGCCTGGAGCGCATCATAATGGGCGATATGTGATGGCTGGGCATCATCGTATGTATAAGTAACGGCGCTTTTGAAACCGGCCCAGTCCAGCACCACCAGGTTACCGGGTTCTCCGGAGGGTTTGGCGATGTTTTTGCTTGGCGGTGTAGGTAAACCGGATAAGGTTGTTTTTGAATTGTTCATGGAAAATACTCCTTGGGTAGAGACTAAAACAGCTAATACCAACATTACCACAAGAACTAAATTCTTCTTCAAGATAAAACCTCCTTTTAAAACTTTTTCATTATTATGAAGTGTATTCACAAACGTTTGTTAAAATGTTTTTTGTTGACCAAATTATTAATAACCTACCCTCCTTTCAGCGAAATATTTTTCTCCAATGAAACCGCAGATAAAGCTTTAAACAGAATCATCAAGGACCAGTATATTGAAAACCTCTTTGAACTTGTGCCGGCGGTTAAAAAGGTAAATCCAATCAATTTTGTGGAACTTGCCATGCGCGCCGTTCAGGGCACCCCTGTTCCAAGACCTTTAGGAAGCCACATTCACTTCTCTCCCTGGGAGAAACTTTTATTCAATCCGGTACACCTCTTTAATTTTCCCACTCCGGAAAATGTCGGAATCCAGACATCGGTAACCATCGGCCACCGGGCCAAGAAACCTTTAACCATATCCATTCCGGTGATGATTGCGGCTATGTCTTTCGGCGGAGCATTAAGCAAAAATGCCAAGATTGCCCTGGCCAAAGCGGCTACCATGGCCGGGACAGCCACTAATTCCGGTGAGGCTGGCCTTTTAAAAGAAGAAAGAGAAGCGGCTCAACTGTTTATTGGACAATACAACCGAGGCGGCTGGTTGAACTCCCCCGAAAAATACCGACTACTCGATGCCATTGAGATTCAGTTGGGCCAAGGGGCCCAAGGGTCGACCTATCAAAGAACCACTGCTAAAAATATTGGTGAAGACTACCAAGAAGTCTTTGGACTTAAGGACGGGGAAGACTGGGCTTTGGAATGCTTTTTACACTTAGCCGTGGGTTTTAACCCGCGGTGGACAGAATCAAATGCCAATAGCCGCGGGCTAAACCCACACGGCTATGAATTCTATAAACCCCCACTAAAGTGGGGCTGATGGGTCACGCGGATTGGCAGTTGCTTTACCCTCTCTTCGTCTCCAAACTCCGGTACTGAATCGCCTCCCCCAAATGTTCCAGATCGATCTCTACAGCGCCATCCAGATCGGCGATGGTCCTGGCAACCTTAAGAATCCTGGTATAAGCCCGGGCGCTGAGATTATAACGTTGGACCGCCTGACGGAGCAATTCCTTCCCGGAGGGCTCCATTTTACAAAATTCTTTAAGATCCTTCGACCCCATCTGGGCGTTACAGAAACATGATCGACCCTCGAACCTTTGTTGCTGATTTCGCCGGGCAATTTCAACCCGGCTCCGGATCACCGCCGAAGTTTCCGCTGTCGGAGTACTGTCAAAATCAATCTCCTGCAACCGGGGAACTTCGATCTGAATGTCGAACCGATCCAGTAACGGGCCGGAGATCCGCGACTGGTATCGATGAATTTGCAAAGGATTACAACTACATGACTTATAAGGATCACCTAAAAATCCGCAGGGACAAGGATTCATAGCTGCGGTAAGCATGAATCGGGCTGGGAAAGAAAGGCACATGGCAGCTCGAGCAATGGTGACCTTACCATCCTCTAAAGGTTGCCGCAACACCTCTAAAACTTCTCTGGGAAATTCAGGTAGCTCATCCAAGAATAAAACTCCATGATGGGCCAGGCTGACTTCCCCAGGATGAGGGATCCTGCCGCCGCCGATCAAACCTGCCGGACTGGTGGTATGGTGCGGCGAACGGAAGGGCCGCTGTTGAATAAGGGAATGTCCTTGTGACATTAAACCACTGATACTATAGATCTTGGTGATCTCGATCGACTCTTCCTGACAAAGTGGGGGTAAAATACCGGGCAACCTCCGGGCCAACATCGTTTTACCAGAACCTGGGGGTCCAATCATCAAAAGGTTATGGCCGCCGGCGGCGGCGATCTCCAAAGCCCGTTTTGCTTGTTCTTGCCCTTTAACATCAGCCAAATCGTAGGCTTCAGTTGTTACAGCAACTTGGTTAATGGATAAATTCTCAAAGACCTCATGACCGGGGGTCCAGATGCCATTTAGAAAATCACAAACTTGGAGCAGATTTTCGACCGGGATTAATTCAATTCCAGGTATTACTGAAGCTTCAGCCAAATTGGCAATGGGAAAAACCAGGTATTTCTTATTGGCGGCACGGGCAGCCAGAGTCATGGAGAGCATACCGTTGACCGGCCTTACCGATCCATCCAGGGCTAGTTCCCCTACAAAAACCATTTCCTGTAGTTTATCCGGTTTCACATCCCCTTTGGCTGCCAGAATCCCGATGGCAATGGGCAGATCGAAGCCGGACCCTTCTTTTTTGATATTGGCCGGAGCCATATTCGCTGTAATTCGGTGAAAATGAAATTCCAGCTTCGAATTGGTGATCGCCGCCCGAACCCGATCCCTGGCCTCCCGCACCGCCATATCCGGTAATCCTACAATATCAAAGCTGGGCATTCCCCCGCCCAAGTCCACTTCAATTAGGACCAGATACCCATCGATCCCATTCACCGCCATGCTCTCGACTTTAGCCAGCAAAAAGATACCCCCAATTTTCTAATTATAGAAAGCATTTTTAATCAATTCAACCTTATATTCCGTTTTAGTATAAAAATCAATTGAAACAACGTCAAACCGGGCCGGGGCATCATCTAAGCGGCGTTGGTTCAGAAAGAAGATTGCGGTTTTGGTGATATGGCTTCTCTTTACAGCGGTTATTGATTCAAAACCCCGGCCGAAACTATTGCTTTTACGGGTCTTTACCTCCACAAAACACCAAACCGGACCTTCTTTGGCGACAATGTCAATCTCGCCATAACGGCAGTTAAAGTTGGACTCGATGATGACATAGCCTTGCTTTTGCAGATATTCGACTGCCAACTTTTCACCCCAGTTACCCAAGGTTTTTCTGCTTTTAGAATCATTTTGCATCTTACTACCGTCCCTCCACCCTCTATGACTCTTTCGATTTGGGAACTGTGTTATGTTTTGGTAAATTCGCTTTTTTCTAGTATTATCCTGCAAAAAAAACAGGCCTTAGCCTGTTTTTAAATAAATAAGTTAATAAGTTGAAACCAGTAAACTTTATAGAATAATCTGCTTTAGCAGATCGACGATATCCGGGTCAAATTCAGTCCCTCGCTTACTTTGGATGAATTGAAGGGTTTCAGCGGAAGATTTAGCCCGGCGGTAGATTTTTTCAGTAGTCATTGAATCGTAAACATCGGCGACCGTAGTTATTCTGGCAAATTCATGAATCGATTCACCGGCGATCCCCCGTGGGTAACCGGAACCGTCGTAACGCTCATGATGTTGATAGGCCACATGGGCCGATACCATGGAAATAGCTTGGTTTTCCTTTAACATACCGAAGCCCGCTTCTGGATGGGTTTGGATCAACTTCACTTCATCATTGGTCAAATTGCTGGTTTTATCCAAAACCTGCAATGGTATCTTTGTCATCCCAATGTCATGAAAAAGAGCGCCGATTCCCAATTCGGACAATTTTAACTGATTATATCCTAAAAGGATTCCTATTTTCACCGCTATCGTACAAACATTGACCGAATGCCCATAAATATAATCGCCATGAAGACGGATATCCGCCATGCCAATCAAACTTTTCTGGTTGGATATGATTTCATCGATTAAAGTGTAAAGAGGTTGTTTGCTGGAAAGAATATTCAGATTTTGTCCGGCGCGGACTTGTGAGTCGAGCTTGGATAAACTTCGGACCAAGTCGATCCTAGTCGCTTCGGAGACCAAATCCTCCGACGTTGTGCCATCCGGCGAAGTAATAATGTAAGCCGCCGGTAAACCAAGTTCTTTCATCTTACTGAGAATAGGCGCGGTTATTACCGCTTTCTCCCTAATTAAAATTACTCCGTTGGGAGCGAAAATACTCTTACCGACAATCATTCCGACTTGCAAATCTTCGATGCGCACTTTTTCCATTTTCAAACCTCGCTTTACTTAGGATGATAGTTACGGTCCAATCGCCAAATAAACGCTAAGATAGAGGCAACTAATTGGTAGGTTTCTTCGGGGATCGGGGTCCCCGGTTCAAGCTTGGCTAATATCTTGGCCAAAGCAGGTTCGGTATGATTGGGAACACCGGCTTCAGTCGCCAAACGAAGGATTGTATCGGCAATTTTACCTTTTCCGGAAGCTACCACAATCGGAGTTTGATCTAACCCAGGTCGATATCGTAATGCTGCCGCATATTTGGGTCCCATTTTTCCGTCTTTTTGATCTTTCAAATCCATAAATCCACTCCTTGAAAAACTGGTCCAAAATCCTTTTCTTTAGGCATCAGTCCAACTTTGATAATGAGATCTTTCTTGTTAACGTTTTTTTTCAGTTCTTCCAGATTTCCGATCAAATATTTACGGACCGAATCATTATCGACTTTAAAACTGATTCGAGTCCCACCTGGACCAGTCCTTAACATTAAACGAATGACTCCCATATTGTCGGTGGGAACATTCATTCCCAAAACCTGTTCAACGGTACCTTCCTTTTGTTCGCTAGGTTCTTCACGCCATTTGATCAAAACCTCATGGAGCATATTTTGAGGATCATTGATTAATAAGGGAACTAAATTAAAATTACCGTTAATACTGTTTTCTTGAAGAACAGCCTTATTTAAAGCTAAGTTTCGATCTAATAAAATTTCGATTTTTTCCCGTAATGTGTTGGAATTAACAGACTCATTCAACTTAGCGATCAATTGTTTCAACTCGTTGAAAATTGATGTTTTAGAAACCTCCAAACTGGTGGTTAGCTGGTCTTTGGTACGAAGATTTATATTTTTTTGATTAAGAGCGTCTTTGACATTAGGGTTGAATTGACGAAGAGGTTCCTTTGTTTTAAATCCGGCCATCAACTGACGCAATAAAGGATCTAAATCCGAATCGTTCGCGGTTAATAAATGCCTAAATAGCCCATGGTTTACGGTCTGGTTTTGTCCAGTAGATGTTGAGAAGTTACTTTTATGATCATGAAGATACCGAATTAAAGCGTCCAACTGCTTGACCAATGTTTGAAGTTTCGTCTGTAATTCCTCGGGTTTAGCGGACATATTTAAAATCAGCCGTGTTAATAAAGAGGAATCTGATTGTCCCGTTTTGGTCCGCTCCAGCAAATTCCAAAGGAAGTCACGGAGTTCATCGTCTTGAAAAAGCCATGCGGTCATAATCGTCTCTGGGTTGACCTGCCAGTTTTGAGCGTTGATAAAGGCTAATACCTTAGGAGGCAAGGCTTGTTGGTATTTGACCTGAAAGCTTTGTATCAGTTGGGCAAACTTATCGATATTCGCTTGAGTTACGGGAAGTCCTTCTTCAGTCAAGGCCATGGAGATTGCTTTTTGAAGATTTGGCTCACCCATATTATTAACTTTTCCGGAATTATTAGCCCCTTGGTCATTTGCCAATACTTTTAATATAACCCGGCCTTCCGGGTCATGTTTGACTACAAATTTTAAAACTGCCCCAAATTGAACTTCCGGAGCGTCTTCGACTTCTGCCCGTAAGTTACGTCCGGCCATCTCCAATAATGCTTCATCCGTAGAAGTGCTAATCACCCTACCGATAATTTTTTGGCCATCTCTAAGGTTCAGTTCGTCAACTGAAACCACTTTGCTGGCGGCAATAAAATTAGATCCGTTAATCTTCACTTATTACCTCTTAGAAATGAAATCTTTTTTTGGCAATTATCGTTTTACCAAGCGAAATGAACGGCGGTGAATCGGTGAAGGTCCCAACCGCTCTAAAGCGTTGTAATGCTCCAATGTGGGATAGCCCTTGTGTTTAGCAAAACCATAACCCGGATATTCAAGATCATACCTGATCATGAGTTGATCCCGGGTGTGTTTCGCAATAATCGAAGCTGCTGCAATCGCCACTGAGAGCGAGTCTCCGTGTATGATTGCTTTTTGTTCAATGGTAGTCTCCGGGACTACCAAGGCATCAACTAATAAATAATCGGGAGCTGATTGTAATGACTGCAACGCTTTGAACATTGCTACTCTTGAAGCCTGATAAATATTGATCCGATCAATTTCGGCCGGTTCAACAACTCCAACTCCATACTCCCATTGGCCCGAAGTCAAAAAATTGTAAAGTTTCTCCCGTCGTAACGGAGTAATTCGTTTGGAATCGTTCACCTCGGTATTGTTAAACTCCGGTGTTATAACAAAAATTGCCGCCACAACCGGTCCGGCTAAAGGACCCCGCCCGGCCTCGTCAAGACCGGAAACTCTTTGGTATCCCTTTCTCCAGCAATCTTGTTCAAGCTCCATCCGTTCTTGCCAATTTAATTTTATTATTTTTGATGAGAGTTCCGTCATTCGTAAGACCTTTTCAAATATTTAAAATTCAACTTTTAGACTTTAAATTATTTTTCCTTAAATTAAAATCGGCAGATCTAAGCTAAAGCTTTAAACTTGCTTTTTGCTTTTTAGTTTATGTGGTTCACTTTTTGGTTAATTTTTAGTTGTATAACATAATAAAACAGGTAATCAAGGCAGGAATAATTATTCGGAAAAACGAATTTATCTTAATCAACAGTTACTCAAATGCCTGAACAGGAGATTTTCATGATAAAACAAACTTTTCCCTTAAAAAAGTTGCTGATCAAAGGATTAAGTCTAGTTATTATTCTGGCGATTGCCAGTTCCATTTTTTTATTTGCCTCTTCAATATCTTCAGGTAATTTCCCTAAGTTGAATCGATTAAAATATCCAGCCTTAGGAGTGGCGATCCTCTCATTACTTCTTTCTTGGTTGGCTGAAGGTTTACGTGTCAAATTAATCGCCGACGGATTAGGGGAACCAATTCCCTTTGTGAAGTTGCTCGGCATTAATTTAGCTTCAAGTTTTACCGGAAATGTGACTCCTTTTAACTCGGGCGGCGTACCGACCCAAATCTTTTTATTATGCCGGATCGGCCTTGCTCCTGGAAAAGCCGGCGCTTTGGTTACAATTAGGATGGTAGTTACTACTTTATTATTTACAATCGTATCGCCGTTCCTAATCTTATTTTACCACGCACGCTTTTCTTTTGGAATATTGCGTCATGTAACCACTATTGCAATCCCTTTGGCGATTATACTTTCCATCGGCTTAGTCATTTTTATCATTAAGCCAAAATTGGTTTCCAATCTCTTATTGAAAATTCTAAACTCTTTAAAACTCGGCCGCCTGGGATATAAGATTGGACCTTATTTGGAGAGACTGACCTTGGAAGTGGAAATATTTCAGCGCTCGATTAAAGAATTTCGTAATTGGGTGAATATTATCTTAATACTCTTACTGACAATCCTTTATTGGTTCCTTTTCTTCGGAATCGCCCCTTTGTTAATGTATGCTTTCGGATTAAATCCGGCCGGCAAAATCACGGAGATCATTTTGCTCCAATTTATTTTAATCTTTGTGCTAGCTTATATACCGATACCAGGCGGTACCGGCGTGATGGAGTTGAGTCTCTATTCGCTCCTGGTCTTTATTCCACTACAGTTTCGGGCGGTTTTCATCTTTATCTGGCGTTTCTTAAGCTATTATCTATCAACTTTTGTCGGTGGGGTAGTCTTATTAAAAATACTTAATTCGCGGATTCAATCGGCGGCGACTCCAGACTGACCCTATTTAATCGTGCGTTTCGAAATTCGTGAAGCAGTGTTCCGATGGCCCGATTTAAATCCGGTCCTCCTCCTTTGACCAAGAATTTACGTTTTTCCGCGAACCAGGCTAATTGTTCATCGACAGTGAGCTGTTTTGGATAAGATTCGTCATTTTCAAATATTTTAACCCCATAATTTTCCATTAAATAAAGGGCCAAATCATAACCGTCTACAATTTGGTCCTTAATCGTTCCTACCAAAGCTAGTTTATATCCTTCAGTCTGATTGGTGATCTTCGGAGGTAGTAAACCCGGGGTGTCCAAAATCTCAAAGTCTTGATGTTTAATCCATTGTTTGCCCCTGGTAACGCCGGGAATATTTCCGGTACGGGCTGCGCCGGTACCCAATAAACGGTTTAAAATTGATGACTTACCTACATTGGGAATACCGACAACCGCAATTCTTTTGGCCCTGGTTAGGGATTTACCGCTTAGTTGTTCAGCGGCGATCTGCCAAATCTTTTCCACCCCGTTACCGTTTTTACCGTTCACTGTGATCATCGGAATTTTATGTTCCCAGAACCAATCGGACCATTTAGGGGTGACCTCCGGGTCCGCCAGATCGATTTTGTTCAAGACCACAACAACCGATTTTTTTCCTAAAATCGGTTCCAAATCAGTGTTATGGCTGGTGATTGGAATCCGGGCGTCTCGAACTTCAACAATTAAATCCAAGTACCTTACTAATTCGCTTAATTGTCTTTTTGCTTTGGCCATATGACCGGGATACCAATGGATATCTTGCATGATAACCTCGTTTGAGTTTTTTAGATTACTGCTTAAATATTGTGATTTTAGTATACCATACTTTAATTGCTTTTGGAGACCATCCTAATGTTCTCCTTTAGTTACCCTTCATTCAAAAAGTATTTTGAAATTTTTAAACCCAGGGCTTCGATATTCCCTGGGTTTTTTCGGCTTTAATTATCAAAAATATATAGATAACTACCTCGCCCGCGGATGGGCTTGGTCATATACTTCGCGAATCCGGTCTTTGGTTAAATGGGTATAAATCTGAGTAGTGGAAATGTCGGCATGTCCCAGCATTTCTTGGACTGCTCTTAAATCGGCGCCGTTTTCCAAAAGATGAGTGGCAAAAGAATGCCTTAAGGTATGTGGTGTGATATCAATTTGAATATCCAGATTTTCAGCGTAACGTTTAATTATTTTCCAAAATCCTTGTCTGGTTAGTCCTTTACCATGGTGATTAAGGAATAAAACTGTTTCAAAAGGAGTTGATGCTAAAAATTTTCGGGCATGGTCAATATACATTTTTAAATATTTGATCGAAATAGAGCCTAAAGGCACAATCCGTTCCTTGGAACCTTTACCGAAACATTTTAAATAACCCATTTCCAGATTGATATCATTCATCTTTAATGATATTAATTCTGAAACTCGTAAACCGGTGGCGTATAATACCTCAAGCATTGCTCGGTCCCGGATGCCGATGGGATACTTTAAATCCGGTTGTTCTAATAATTGTTCCACATCTTCAACGGAGAGAACCTTAGGTAATCTTTTTTCTTGTTTGGGAGCATCCAAATTCATGGTTGGGTTACGTTCGATAATCCCTTCACGAAATAAAAATTGATAATAAGATTTGATCGCCGCTAAACTTCTTGAAAGGGTGGCGGTAGCTTTTCCTTTGGATTGAAGTAATAATAAATATCCGACTACTGTAGTTTGAGTAGTTTCTTTGATATCCAGTTTCTTTTTATCCTTAAGATAACCCAAATACTGATGGAGGTCCCTGCCGTAGGATTCCAAAGTATTTATAGCCAAACCTCTTTCATCGGAAAGATAACTAAGATAATCCTGCAGTTGTTCATGCAATTGTGTCAACTCCTTTAGTTAACTTAAAACGTTTTTGTGATTTGACTCCTTCTGAAACTAAGCGCTAAACCAATGTAGAACAAGGAAACCATTTAATCTTGACCGTAAATTTAGTTCGACAATGACTAAACTAATCCTCCTTTTTAAAGCTCAGGAAAGATTTCCAGCGAAATAATTAAATTACTTGAGTCAACCAAGCCGTAAATAATGGAGTAATAAAACCTTGCACAAAACCGGCTAACATCATGACCACTAGCACCACTACTGTCAAAATGGCGCATTTAATCATTTCTTCGCCAATAACCACCTGTTTCTTGGTAAACCGGATTTTTGTCAACGCTGCGGCAAAATCGATTATTGCAATGACCATTACGATTAAGGCCGGTATAATCAATAAATTATGGGGTAATACACCGGTTAAAATTAATACCAAGCCTTTAAACCCCATTGTTCTTAATAAAAAGCTAACACTATAACCAAGAATAAATCCCCGGGTAAAAATGAGCAATAAAGCTAATGGGACCCCGATTACACTAATGCCCATAAAAAACAAGAAAAAGACAATTTTGATATTGGCAACTATTGTTTGGCGCGTATAAACACTATTAGGAGTAAAAATTTCACCATGAAGACCTTGATCCAGATAACCTAATAAATTGTCACGCTGAACCGGACTTAGCATTCCAGTTGCTAATATTCCAAAAATTGTTCCCATCAGGAACAAAACCAATACTAAGATGAGGATAAAAATTCGGTCCCGAAAATACTCTTCAATAATAAACCGCAGTTTCAAAAGAAAGAACATTCTATTCCCTCCTCCTTGTCCACCTTTAAAATATTATGGTCAAGTTAGGGAATTTATGCTATTATAATTGACTGCAGATTTAAGGTACAATGTTACGGGTAACGGAATAAACCATTTAGGCTGTTGGTAGCTGTAAAAAGCCTTCGGCAATAATCAGTTTCATCAAATACTCTCCAGCCAGCACATCTTCTAAAGAATTACTGCTTGCTGCAACGACTGTTATTCCCGTGTTTAGTTTAACTGCAGCTTCCATCGCCCGTATAATTCCGGTCCGGGCCGGTTCAATTCCTTTTTTCAAGGGAGTCCTAGCTATGGTAGCTGTTAAAACAGCCGGAGCACCGTTATTATAAGCGGCATCATAAGCGGAACCGCCGGTATCGGTAATAAAAAGCGCTACTTTCTCGTTGAAATCCACTAGTTGGGTGATTTCAGCCCCTATGTTAGGAATTATTAAACCAATCTCGGCGCCGGAACGTGTTACACCGTTTAACCCAAGCTCAGCCCGTTTTTTGCGTTCTTCAGCTTCCCCATAACGTGGCTCAGCAATCACAATTAATGAAGTTTTATATTTGAGTGCTGTCTTACCTGCTAAATATCCAATTCGGTCCGGATTAAGATTAACCGGCGCTTTGCAACCCACCGGAGACGCGCCGAAGATCGTCACGGCTCCGGCTTCCAAAGCTGCTTCAGCGCTGGTCGACATATCAATCACATCGACAATAACCACTACATCGCCGCGACGAGCCCCTTCAACCGCCCCGGTGGCGTTAAAAGCAAGGTTTAAGGTAGGTACCGACATTTACTTCACCCGTCTCCTATTATAATAGAGCCTATTAAAGGCAAGAGGCGCGAGGCATTACCCATCTTTCTGATGCGGTTCACGGTTAATTGGAATGGACAACTATTATTATACTTATGTTGAAAAGACAAATTTAATAATCAAATAATTATCAAAATATTTAGCAAATAAAAGGACTTTCATTTACCATAACCGTTTTATCTCTACCATTGATACGGTTAACAGGGTTTTACCGTCCAGGATTAGACCATTATTTAAATATTCCCATAATTCCGTTTTGGAAAGACGAATGATCTCTAAAAACTCATCGGGGTCCCGCTCCAGCGGAGCTACTTTTAATTGAGTCGCCAAATACAAATGGATGATTTCATTAGTGAAACCAGGGGTTGTCCAAGTTGACGCCAAATGAATTAATTTTCCTGGTTGATACCCAATCTCTTCCGCCAATTCCCTTATGATACAAGCTTTCGGATCTTCTCCAGCTTCCAATTTACCGGCGGGAATTTCTAAAATAGCTTCACCGGTGGGATAACGAAATTGTTTGACCATAACAGCGGTCCCATCCTCCAAGAGTGGCAAGGCGGCAACTGCGCCCGGGTGCCGTAAATACTCCCTGGTTGCGGTTTTTCCATTAGGCAGTAATACTCGATCCCGCCGAAACTCCAAAAAATTACCTTTATGATTTAATTCGTTTTCCAAAAATTTTTCTGTTAAGAATTGCTGCATGGTTTTACTCCGTTATTTTAGTTAATGTATCTAATTGGTTGGTTCGGGCCAGAGCGGCTAAAATTCCCGTTATAATGGTATGCCGGAAAAACCAAGGGTCATCTTTTATCCCCCGTCCCATAGTGGTTGTTTGAATGTTAAATTCCTCAAAAACCTTCAAACAGTCAGTGTCTTTTACCAAATACCATTGATGTCGACCTAGTAAATTATGTTTTTTTATTAGCTCCTTTACAACATTAAGATGGTCAGCGGGCATCTCCTCAGCCAAACCAAGAATGGCCGGATTATTAGCCAGATCAAGAATGGTCAAACTATGATGACTAATACCATAATGACGCCTGCGTGAATCAGC
>JAAYEK010000261.1 GCA_012728785.1 Bacillota bacterium
AAAAGTTCAACTCAGAGTATATAATTAACCAAATAAAAAGTATGAATGGCATGATAGAAATAAGTCCATACGATGCCATAGGAAAAGCCAAAGAATTATTTGAATCATGTTGTAAAACAATTCTCAATGAAAATAAACTTCCGATACAAAATGATTGGGATATCATACGGCTTACTAAAGAGGTATGTAAAGTTTTAAAACTTACTCCCGACGATATTAATGATGCTGTAAAGGCAAGCGATACTATTAAAAAATTATTGGGCAATTTATCGGCGATATCTCAATCAATGGCGGAATTGAGAAATAGTTATGGTAGCGGGCATGGGAAAGATGCTAAATTCAAAGGGTTGTCTCCTCGCCATGCAAGGTTGGCGGTTGGGTCTGCAGTAACAGCGGTACATTTTCTTTGGGAAACGTTTGAGGAACAACGGAAGCGAGGCAGACTATAAATGAAACTTCAATTCGACAAGGACTTGGATTATCAAAAACAAGCCATTGCATCCATAGTGGACTTATTTAAAGGTCAGACTCCGGCGCGTTCCAATTTTACGGTTTGCTCGTTAGGTGGAGTTTTTGGAACTACCATCACCGAACATGGCATTGGCAACCGGTTGGAACTCGATGAAGAAGATATCCTGAAAAATCTGAACGAGATCCAATTACACAACGGGATTGCCCCGACAAAAGTCTTAAAGGCCGGACAGTATGATTTTGATATTGAAATGGAGACTGGGACGGGGAAGACTTACGTTTATTTACGGACGATTTTGGAGCTTAATAAGAGTTACGGTTTTTCCAAGTTTATCATAGTAGTACCCTCGATTGCCATTAAGGAAGGGGTTTATAAATCGCTCCAAATTACCAATGAACATTTGAAAGAACTCTACGATAACCGGATTTATGAATATTTTGTTTATGATAGCGAAAAGCTGGAACAAGTACGTAACTTTGCGGTCAGTGACAACATTCAAATCATGGTGATTAACATTGACGCCTTCCGCAAGAGTTTTGACGATCCGGAGAAAGAGAACAAAGCCAATATTATTCACCGTCCCAACGACAAACTGAACGGGTTAAAACCTATCGATCTGATCCGGGAGACGAATCCTTTTGTAATTATTGATGAACCTCAGTCAGTGGATACAACTCCGAAGTCAAAAGAAGCCATAAAATCTTTAAATCCTTTATGTACTTTACGTTACTCAGCTACCCATGTTGATAAACACAACCTGGTTCACAAGCTTGACGCGGTTGACGCCTACGAGATGGGTCTGGTCAAACAGATCGAGGTAGCGGGTTTTGAATCAAAAGATTATCATAATAAGGCTTACTTAAAATTAGTATCGGTTGATAACAAGAAGTCGCCAATTACCGCCAAGATCGAAATCGATGTCCATAACAAGGGTAAGGTTGAGCGGAAGACAGTAATGGTCAAACGCGGGGATGACTTATATGAAAAGTCGGGCGGGCGCGAACTTTACGAAGGATATATCATTAATGAAATATACTGTGAACCAGGTAATGAATATGTTGACTTTACCAGCAACTCCGTAATACTAAGGATCGGTTCGCCGGTCGGAGATATCGACGACTTAGCTATAAAACAGCAACAGATCCGGAAGACCATCGAGGAACACTTGGACAAGGAATTGCGGCTTAATCAAAACGGAGTGAAAGTCCTCAGTCTATTCTTTATTGATCGAGTCGCCAATTATCGTTATTACGATGATCAAGGGAACCCGCATAAGGGAAAATATGCCGAGATTTTCGAGGAAGAGTATAGAAATCTAATTGCCAAGCCGAAATATAACACCCTTTTTAAGGATATTGACGTTGAAACCGCTCCGGAAGGGGTTCATAACGGTTATTTTTCCCAAGATAAGAAGGGTGTGTTCAAGGACACCACCGGTAAGACAATTGCCGACGAAGACGCCTACAGCTTGATTATGCGCGACAAGGAAAAGTTGTTGAGTTTTGAAACTAAGTTGCGTTTTATCTTCTCTCACTCGACTTTACGGGAAGGCTGGGATAATCCGAATGTATTTCAAATTTGTACCCTGAACGAAACAAAGTCGGAGGTTAAAAAAAGGCAAGAGATCGGGCGCGGTCTTCGTCTTTGTGTTAACCAGAACGGCGAACGTTTACGGGGATTTGAGGTTAACACCTTAACTGTCATGGCCAATGAAAGCTATGAACAATTCGCCAAAAACTTGCAATCGGAGATCGAAAAGGAATCAGGCATCAGATTCGGAGTTATTGAAGCCCATACTTTCGCCAATATTCCCGTAAAACAAGCTGACGGTGGCACGGTTTATTTTGGAGTCGAAGCCTCCGAAAAACTCCATGCTTTCTTTGGAGCCAAAGGATATATCGATTCCCAGGGCAAAGTTCAGGACGAATTGAGATCGGCCTTGAAAAATAATACCTTGGAACTACCGCCGGAATATGAACCGAATCGGAGCGCAATTGTAGCTTTGGCGAAGAAAGTCAGCGGCAATCTTAATATTAAGAATAACGCCGAGAAACGCAGCGTCAAGCTTAATAAACAAGTTTACCTAAGTGAGGACTTTAAACAACTTTGGAATCGGATCAAATATAAAACCACTTATGCGGTTGATTTTGGCAGTGAAGAATTGATCGAAAAATGTTGTGAAGAAATGCGGCGGGGATTGAATGTGGAAGCGGCTAAATTGATTTATACCAAGGCAGCCCTAGAAGTAGCCGCCGGAGGAGTCGAAGCGATCGAAAAAGACCGTACCGCTGTATTGGCGACCAATATGCGGGAAACGCTACCGGATATTATTTCCTTCCTGCAAAATGAGACAAACCTAACCCGAAGAACTATTGTTAAGATATTGACCCAGAGTAAAACATTGCATCTATTCAAAAAGAACCCGCAAAAGTATATGGATGAAGTGGCTAAGATCATAACGGCGAAAATGCGGCTGATGATTGTCGATGGCATTAAATATACCAAAATCGGGGAAGAAGAATATTACGCCCAGGAACTTTTTGAAAACAATGAGCTCTTTGGATACCTCTCGAAAAACATGATTGAAAGTTCGAAATCACCTTATGAGTATGTAATCTATGATTCGGAGAACGAAGCCGGTTTTGCCCAAAAATTTGAGAATAATAACAGTGTAAAACTCTATGCCAAACTACCGGATTGGTTTAAAATCTCAACCCCCTTGGGCAGTTATAATCCGGACTGGGCGGTATTAATCGAGAAAGATGGCGAACAAAAGCTGTATTTCGTGCTGGAATCAAAGGCTAATATTTTGAATGAAGCTTTACGGCCTACCGAAAGCGCGAAGATTGAGTGCGGGCATAAACACTTCGAGGCTTTGGGGAATGAAGTGGAGTTTAAGGAAGTTGATAGTTTTGAGGAGTTTGTGGAGAGTGTGTGAAGACGCAAACAAAGAAAACTTTGACGTGGAGGGTTGAATGGGATTTGAATATAAAGATTCATGGTTAATACATTTAGGGCTTTCAGTATTATCCAGTACCCTTTATACTGTTATAGGATTATCTATTATTTATTTATTAAATTTCTTTTTACCAGGAGATTTACAAGAAAATCAATTTGTTAAGTTTATAAAATATTCCTTGATGTTTAGAGTAATATTGATTTATTTCCTTCACCGAATTAGGCTAGTATTAGCTCATTTACGTATATCATCCAGTCTTCTAAAATTAAAAATCAATCATAATGAAGAATTTATTAAACTGATAACAATCAAAATAAATTCATGTATGATGTTGAAGGATACATTTTCAAAAAAAATAGATATTTTAAAATATTTTAGCCCATTTTCCTTTTTGCCATTTTTTCTCGGCCTTTTTATTGATAATAAGCCATTTATGAATAGGGTAACGCCTATTTTAGATTTAAAAATGTCCATTCATGACCTTATAATCTATGTAGGATTTCTAATATTTTTTGTTTATATTATAAGCATATACAATACATATTTTGATTATCAGCAGGCAAATATGACTATTGAAGCTTACCAAAACGAGTTAAATAAGCTAGTAGAAAATAATTGATTTTGAATCTATGAATAATTATAAATCTTCGATAAATCCAAAGTGGAATGAAATTATAGTTTTAACCGGGTAGGTGATATATTGGAGCATTGCAGTTTTAACCCGGCTCTCGCCATTCCTACATCCTCTTCCGATTCTCCGTTCTCCCTAATAAATAATCGGTGCTGACATTGAAAAAATCGGCAATCTGAATTAAAGTATCAAAATCAGGTTCTCTTAATCCTAACTCATATCGATTAATATTCCGGTTGTGGATCATAACGGCCTCGGCAAATTCCTTTTGCTTCAAATTCCTCTCTTCTCGCAGTTGTAATAATCTTTCTCTAAAAAGGTTGTTAACTGGTGTTTCCAATTAAGTCACCACCTAAAATTATTTCCATAAAATACTTGACAATCCCCAATGTGGAGATTTATAATAAAAACATATAATCCCCAAATTGGGGATTGAGTTTTTTGTTTAATACATTCAATAACTATATTGGGCTTATTTGATGGTTTGTTTGATTAATAATTGATTAAAAGTCGGTATTTAATTATTTTATCAAACTTCAGATTAACGTACAAGTAAACAAGATTCCTAAACTAATGAATGCAAAAATCACACCTTATGTTCGAATCCGTGGATTGAGAACAATTCATGCCAATCAAAGGGCTAAACCCGGCTAAATCAAATAGGAATCAATTTACAAAGCACAATGTACAATAAAAAATCATTCTTATGGTTTAACAATTGTAAATTGTCAATTGTACATTGTGCATTAAAAGAAGTCTGGAGGTTCCCATGCTTTCCTACAAATCCACCGGCATTAAAAAACTGATCTTCGATCGCATCTGCCAAATCGATGAAGCAATAGTCGAGGAAGATCCCGAATACAAAAAACTAGGGGAACGCCCCAGTGAACTGCTGGAACTGATCGCCGCCAAACTGTCCCCGGAGGATAACAAGTTGTTGAATGAGTACGACGATAAATATTTTCATCAAATCCTCCGCAGGGACGAACTCTACTACAGCCGGGGACTGATGGAAGGGATCATCCTCTGTTATTGGGTATTGACGGTAGGCAGGGGAGAGAAGGAGATTGAGGTTTAATTGTTCTCATGCCCCGCGTCCATCATCCGTTTTGGCCGGTGCAATATGCGCTCTGTTTTTAAAAACCAAAATCATAGGCTTACATCAGACTCCAAGGATGGAGTCCGCCGCTTCTTTTACATGGATGTAAAAACAGCGGTTGACGACAGAAGCCTCCACTTGGTTGCCAGACAGAAGGCCATGGATGTGTGGCCCAGGATGGGCCGAACTAGCGGAGGACAAGGATGTCCGAGAGCGGGCGAAGACATTCTAAAAACCGGGATGAATGAAGGAAGTCCGAAACCATGGGTGTCGGAGCCTTTTTGGATACTTTTTTGGCTCGAAAAAAGTATCCCGCCGCCGGAACCGTGTACAGTCGGAGACAGACAAACAAAAAAGACATTATAGATTGGTCAACCACCGCCCAGAGCAGAGGCTGAACTGGAAGCAGATTCAAAACCTCTGGTCGCTCTCAGACTTCCGTGTCTTTCACGACTTCGTCCCGTCCTAGGACATAGCTGTATGTAAAAATAAATCTCAACCCCGTAAACGGGCTGGGTTAATCTTCGAAGCTATCACCGATTGTAAATTGTACATTGTACATTAATAAAAGCCATGGGCTGAGGTCGTGAGAAGGGTTTTTAGCAAGACTATGCTCTCGGGTTGGGCATTTGATCATAGTTTTGTCGGCAATTGCTATCTCAATTAAAATGAAAATGGTATAATAAGATTAAAGGCGGTGAAATTTGTTGGATGTAAATGAAAGATACTCCTATTGGGAAGATATTGCTGAATATGACTTCGAAACAGCTAATGCCATGCTCAACTCCGGAAGATATCTTTATGTAGTTTTCATGTGCCAACAAGCGATTGAAAAAATCGTCAAAGGATTGTTTGTCTATTATAATGAAGAAGAACCGCCACGGACTCATAATATCATCAATATTTTTGAAAAGGTTCATTTTAAAAACCTTCAATCCGTATCGGATAAGCTAGAGGAATACCGAGATTTTTTAGAGGAGTTACTTGCGTTTTATATATCTGAAAGGTATCCCTCTTATAAAGAGCGGTTATCTGCTACTGTTGACCAAACACATGCCCAACAAGTTTTGTTCAAAGCCAAGGAGGTGTTCTCATGGCTCAAATCCCTGAAATAATCGATAATGCAGTTCGGGAATATATCACGGAATTAAGCAAGGAGATACCGGTTCAGAAGGCTGTTCTTTTTGGTTCTTACGCACGCGGTAATTATCATCAGGACAGTGATGTGGACTTGGCGATTTTTTCGGACTATTTCGAGGGAACTTCCCGAGTGAATGGGATCAAATTTTTGCTCCGTAAGGCGCGAAAATATAACAGTTTCGATTTTCAACCAATTCCTTTTACTTACCGGGATTATATCGAGCCTACCGGGTTTGTGGCTGAAGTATTGAAAGACGGAGTGGAAATAATCTGAAGTTAATAAAAAAAGTCAAGGAAAACTCGCTATTAAGCGGGTTTTTTATTAATTGAAACACCATGTCTCTCACAAGCATCAACCGGAGAACAAGACATTGTACATTAACAAGAAGTTGCGGCATTATACATTTTTCCTGCCGGACCGGAGATACTAGCTAATACTGTTAACAAATTTATCCTGGATATAGCCGGTGATCCATGCCCGTTAAAAAACTCATCTTTATCCTGATCGTTCTTCCTCTGGCAGGGTACATACTATACTTATCCCAAGCCATTATCGGTCCCTTCATTTTGGCTTTTTTTTTGGCCTACGCCATCAACCCCTTGGTCGAGTTCTTGCAAAAAAAAGGGGCCAAGCGGGAATACGCCATCTTAACGGTGTATTTTACCCTGATTGTCATTGGGGCGCTGATAATTGGGATCATCGCGCCTTGGTTGGTGGAAGACTTGACCAAAGTTCTCCAAAAATTGCCCAATGTTTATCAGGACGTTGAAAATCTCGGTGAACAGTTGAGCCGGTTTTATTGGAGGCTGCCGATTAATATCAAACCATTCGTGGCGCAGATAGTAACAAGGCTGGAAACCATCTTCCGCAATCTACTGGTTCAAATTGCGGAGACCACCGTAAATCTCCTTTCCAGGGCTTTGATCTTTATATTGGTCCCGATTTTAGCCTATTATATCAATCGGGACTACCCGCGCTTAAAACAGAGAAGTTATTATTGGCTCACCCATAATCTGGGGAGCCACTGGACCCGTACTTTCTTGAAATTGGATACGGTCTTGAAGATCTATATCCGGGGGCAATTATTGACCACCATGATTGTAGGGCTCCTGATTAGTCTCGGTTTAAGCTTACTGGGATTCGAGGCCGCCTTCTTGCTGGGCTTGATCGCCGGCGTGTTTAATCTGATCCCTTATTTCGGCCCGGTGATCGGGGCAATGCCTGTGGTATTATTGGCCCTTTTAAAGTCGCCCTGGATCGCTTTGTATGTGGTGATCTTATTTTTCGTCGTCAACCAGTTGGAAGTGATGGTTTTAGTCCCCCGGATTATCGGAGGCGGTTTAAAGATCCATCCGATTACCGTTGTTTATTTGATTCTCATCGGGAGTAAAATCGGGGGCATAGTAGGGATGGTCTTCGCGGTTCCTTTGGGAACCATAGTTTTGATCTTATTAAAAAGTTTTTATGAAATCTCTTTTGGACTGGCAAATAATGAACCAATCTCGGAAAAAATTGATTATAACGACATGGAGTTGGATTGACAAGTATTACCGGATTGGATATTATTGATCATACATTAATTGAATCATTGAACGATTTGTTTCTATGTAATTTATAAGCGGGTATGAACCGCTTTTTTAATACATGAGCGAATATTAAAATTACACAATATCTATTTACATACAATATATGGTTTGGAATGCGAGGTTTATTGGTGCGAACCCCTAAATTATACTCCTTAATTTGCTTCAGCTTATTAATGATCGTGGTTAACATCCCTCTAGCAGCTGAAGCCAAGAAACAAGTTTTAATAATCGATATTCCCCGACTGGCCTTTGAAGACTTAAACGATACTCCTAATCTGAACCGGTTTTTAGCAGGCGGGGCGGTTGGGTTGATGACGGTTTCGGTGGAACTGGCGACTTTCGAAAAAGTCTATCTGGGGTTTAATAGCGGGACCCAGTTAAGGACCCCCTCTCAAACAAGTTTGTTGATTTTTAACGCTACCGAGGAGTATAAACATCTGCCCGCCGGCGAACTCTATCAGGCGCTGACCGGTTATCAGACTAATGATGCAGGCGGGGCCCATCTGGGGCTGGCGAAAATCATCCAAATGAATTCCGGCCCGTTGTTTCAAAATGTCGGGTGTTTCGGTCGGCTGTTGGGTCAAAATTCCTTGCGAACAGCAGCCATCGGTAATTCCGATGCTGAAAACCCTAACCGAAGCGGGGCGGTCTTGTTAATGGACGAAAAAGGCCGGATTGATCTGGCGGCGTTGGGCAGGGAGACACTGAGGAACGCTCCCGGCTTTCCCTTCGGATTGGTCACCGATGAGGACCGGATCTTCTCTTATTGGCTAAAGTTTAAAAATGAAGCCGATGTAATCGTAATCACTCTCGGCGATTTCGAACGCTTGGAAAGGTTTGCTCCCTATTTGAACGATGAACGGTGGGGCTTTTACCGACGGTTCATTATCGAAAGATATGACCGGCTGTTAGGGAGGTTACAAAAGACGGTTGATCCCGGTTCAACTTTAACAGTGCTTTTTAGCGGAGTCGCCCCACAACGAAAAACTAAAACTGGGGATAAATTGATGCCGGTGGCAATTAGTATGCCCGGGCTGGAGCCGGGGATAGTTTATTCGCCTAGCACTAGGAGCCCTGGATTAATCAGCCTATATGACCTTCCCGCAACCATCCTTAAGTTTTTGGGAGTAAAAAAACCGGGACGGTTTAATGGGCGAATTTTAAAGTCGATCTCTGGAGATTGGCGGCGGGTGGCCTTGCTTCGTCAGGAGTTAGTCCGGAACTATCAGGTCCGTTGGCCGTTACTAACGGTATATACTTATTTGTTTATTAGTTCCGTATTAGCGGGAATAGTCGGGCTCATCTTTAAGTGGCGTCCGGTTATTATGAAAGCCCTTACCTATACTTATCTGGCGCTGGTAATGGTCCCGGCAGCGTTTCTAATCATGTCCGCCTTTAACCCCTTGGATTGGTTGGCGATCATTGGTTTGACTCTGGGGTTAATTGCTTTGATGATGGCGGCGGCGGTTTGGCTTAATCGGGGCGATCCCTTCCGTATCTTGTCCTCTATTTGTTTAACGACGATTATCTTCATCGCCATTGACGGATTGGGCAACGGATTTTTGGAAGCCAAGTCCTTTTTAGGCTACTCGGCGATTGCCGGGGCCCGTTTTTACGGGATTGG
>JAAYEK010000262.1 GCA_012728785.1 Bacillota bacterium
CCAGCTTTTAAATCCGTGAAGGAACTTAGCTTAATCCCTTCTTCACCAAACCGGGCTTGAAATCTTTTTTTGGTCCTCCCATAGATCTCGATCTCAGTTAAGATCAATATTTTTCCGGCAGGCCATTCCAAACCGGTTTCAAGGTCGCTGACTTCAACCCTAACTGTTTGGGGTTCAGGGGGATTATCAGTCGTCTCAATACTTAAAGAAGAGGAGATCCCTTGCTCCCGCAATATTTCCCGTAAACGGCGAGCTTTTTCTTTTAAACGGACCGCTAAAATTATGGTCCACCCATTTCGCAAACGGGAATCAAGCTCATCAACTAGTTGTTCGATTTTACTGTAAAATGACGGCGGAGTCTTAAAAGGAAGGGTCAAAGTTTGATCCGGGTCCAATCCTTTAGGACTCTTCGTCAACAAAGAAAAGCACCAAGGACGCTTTGACCAAATCCGGTTTTCAATTTCTTCCAGAGTCAAAAAAATTTCTTGCTCTTTAGGTAAAACTACTCCTCTTTCCAAAAAGTTCCCGAATATCTCGAAAGTTTCTTCAGAAAGAAGCCGGTATGAATCTTTGCCTCTTACCGGTTCATCCAATATAACTCTAGCCTCTGGCATATAATCCAAGATACTGACTAATCCCGGTTCAATCCAAGGCAAGAATTGATCAGCCCCAGGTAATTGATGGCCTCCCGCTAGTCTCTCCAAGGCTTCGTTGATCTTGCTGGTTAAGGCTTCAGCTTCCGTCACTCGGCCCACTTTTTCCAGAACCTTGGCTTGCTCGGCTAGAGCTTCTCCAATTAAGGGGACACTCTTTTGAAACTGTTCCAGATGCCATAATCCTTCTCTTACCGGCAAAATTGATACCGATTCCAACTTTAGGGATGAAAGTTGAGTGTTAACATCAAATCCCCGAACCGAGTCAATCTCATCCCCAAAAAACTCGATACGGATTGGTTGGGCTTGGTTGAGGGGAAAGACATCAAGAATATCCCCACGATGGCTAAATTGCCCAACCGCCTGTACCAAATCAACCCGCTCATATCCCATAACCGTCAATTGTTTTAAGATTGAACTTAGTGAAATTTCCATTCCCAACCGGAGTGTAATTACAAACTCTAAAAATTTTACGGGAGGAATCAATCGGCGTTGCATAGCTTCCCAGGAAGTTACAACTACCAACTGTTGCTGTTGCAAAATCCGGCCCAATACTTCGACCCGTTCTGCAGTAACCTCCGGCTCATATGCTTCTTCATGAGGAAAAAGTTGATTGCCGGGAAAAAATGCAACATTATCCGAACCAAGAATACTTTCAAGGTCGAGGGCTAATCGGTTAGCTTGATTATTGCTATAACTGATAACCAAATATTGATCAGGTTGGTCCCAAACAAAACCGGCAATAGTCAGCGTCTTTTGGCTACCACTAATTCCTGTGACCAAATCTTGGTTATTCTTAGTAAAACGCTCTTTTACCTGTTTAAAACAATGCTGCTTAGAAATATCAAGTGCTAAATATCTCATGAATACTCCCGGCAAAATGAGTAATGACTAATGACCCTGAGGATTAATCATTATAGTCTATTCTTCAGGGCGTTTAATTTTCTATAATAATTTAAATAGCTTTATTTTTTAGCAAAAGATTATTCCATAAGAAGTGAAGGATGATTGCCAGGCCAAAACTGAGAACAGGTGGAACCGGAAATAAAAAAAACACTCCAAAGCCGAAATGAGTTAATCCTCCGGCTAAAATCAGCTTTAGAGCCTCCGGCTTCTTTAAGAGAAATGATTCCAGCAAACCTTCACCAAAACCGAATAATAGATAAACAAGTAACGGCTGATAATCAAAAGCTAACGCTAGGGAAAACTTAATGGCCTCTTCCCCTAGGGGCATTCCGATTCCGATCCGTATTTTCTGATCTAACTTTATGAACCGTAAAAACCGGCCCCAAATCCATGCTAATCCTAATGCTAAACAAAGAGCGGCAATCAATTTCATTCCCAAAATATGATTGCCTTCTTTAAAATAAATATTCAGGCTAGGAATAATTTGGATTCTATTTATCGTTATTTGTCAGATTACGGTTAAACTGGTTCATAGAATACTCAGCTCCGTCGGTTACAAAAGAAATCGCGGCTTCAGCCGCTTTCAATATGCTGGCTTTGAATATTTCCACCTGTTGACCGCTAAAAGATGATAATACGTAATCAACAACGGTTTCGGAGCTAGGGTGTCCGATTCCCACCCGTAATCGCGGAACATTTTGACTGCCAATCGAGGCTAGGACAGAGATTAATCCATTATGTCCACCCGCGCTTCCGGAAAGCCTGATTCGAATCATACCAAGCTGTATATCTAAATCATCATAGATGATCAAAACTTGATTTAAGGGAACCCGGTAATATTTGATTATGGGTCCGGCAGTTTCTCCGCTTAAGTTCATAAAAGTTTGAGGTTTTACTAAAATTACCGGTTTATTATTGATTAAGCCTTTACCATACAAACTGTGAAAACCCTTTTTGTCTAGCTTGATATTTGCCTCATCCGCAATACGGTCGATCACTAAAAACCCGGCGTTATGCCGGGTTTGTAAGTATTGACGACCTGGATTACCCAATCCTACCAAACAAAACAATCGAACACCCTCCACGGGCACTTATTCTTCGTTTTTATTATCCGTAATAACTTCCGGTGCGGCTGATTCCGTTTGCTCGGTTGATTCGGTCTCTGCGGCTACCGTAGGCACTAGAGCCTGAACCACCACTTCATCAGGAGCGGAAACTGCTTCTATTCCATCGCCGAGTTTCAAATCCTTGACAAAAATCTTACCTCCGGCGGTCAATTCATTAGTATCGACTTGAATTCTTTCTGGAATATTTCCTGGTAAACATCGGATCTCCAGTTCGTACATAGTCATATCAATAACTGCGCCGTCCCGGGTTTTCCTTTCATCACTTGCTAAATATACAGGTACCTTAACTGTAACCTGTTGATCCATTGCTACTCTTAAAAAGTCAACGTGAAGAATACTACCTTTTACCGGATGACGTTGTAACTCTTTAATCAGCACTTGATCCTGTTCGGTTTTTTTGCCCTTTTTAATTTTCAAGTTGATTAATTTTCCAGTTCCTTCTCTTAATACAAAACGTCCAAACTCTTGGGCATTAATAGATAGATGTTCCGCGGGTTTCCCTTGTCCATAGATTACTCCCGGTATGTCTCCGCTGTATCTAACCTTTTTAGCCTTTCCCGTACCTGTGTTTTCTCTAATCGCAACTGAAATTTCCATAGTGACCCTCCTAAAAGTAGGCTATTATTATATATTCAAAACAACTACTTGTAAAAATACTTATCATACTTGAGATTAAAAGTTCGCTCACATTATAACATTCTCAAAGTATCTTGTAAACAGTTATTACCATCTTTTTCACTGCCGATCCCGAGGGGATTTCCATTCGTTATAATTTTCTTGATGACCACGGGAAACAGCCAAGGCTTTGTCAGGAACATCCTTGGTTATTGTTGAACCGGCTCCGACGGTAGCACCGGCGCCTATCGTCACTGGGGCTACTAAATTAGAGTTACTACCGATAAAAGCCCCATCGTTAATCACTGTTTGATGCTTGTTAACACCGTCGTAATTGCAGGTAATTGTTCCGGCGCCAATATTAACATTCTTACCGACCCTAGTGTCGCCAAGATAAGTTAAATGAGACGCCTTGCTTCCCGGTCCTAAGTGAGAACTCTTAATTTCTACAAAATCTCCTATTTTTACATGCTCATCACTAACCGTTCCCGGCCGAATATTGGCAAAAGGTCCTATCAAATTATTAGATCCAATACGCGCGCTAGTCACTTGGCTATAAGTTATCTCCGTATTATCTGCCACAACCGAATCGGTAATCCTAGTGTGTGGTCCAATCGTACAATTCTCACCGATTATTGTATCCCCAAATATGAAAGTACCGGGTAAAACAGTGGTATCGCGACCGATTTTGACTTGAGGGGCGATATAAGTAAAATTCGGATCATTAATGGTGACCCCTTGCTTCATCAATCCTTCATTAATTTTCAACTTCAAATTATGCTCAGTGGCGCTCAATTGGACGCGGTCATTAGGGCCCATTACCTGTTCCGCATCACCGGTTAACACTCCGGCAATGGGTAATCCTTGATCAACCAAAATTTTAAACACATCGGTCAAATAATATTCTCCTTGGGCATTACGGGGGGATAATAGTTTTAAAGTTTTTAACAAGCCCTGGATCTCAAAACAATATACACCGGTATTGACTTCCTTAATTTCTTTTTCTTCCGTAGACGCGTCTTTCTCCTCAACAATTCCCTTAATATTTCCTTGGGGATCTCTTAAAATTCTCCCATAACCGGTAGGGTTATTTAGTTTAGTAGTTAAAATCGCCGCTACCGCCTTTTGGTTTCTTTTTCGCAAAACTAATTCTTTGATTGTATCCGGTTCTAAAAGAGGTGTGTCCCCATATAAAACTAATAAGTCTCCATCCAATCCGCTTAAAGCCGTTTCAGCCATTAAAACCGCATGGCCTGTTCCCAGCTGTTCCCGCTGCCATATATATTGGTAATCCGGTCCTAACGACTGGATCACTTGTTCGCCTTCGAAACCCACGACCACTAATATTGAACCGGCGCCCGCCTGTTTAGCCGAGTCAATAACATATTGCAACATCGGACGGTCAAAAATTTTATGTAACACCTTAGGGTATGCCGACTTCATTCTAGTGCCTTGCCCGGCGGCCAAAACTATCGCATTCAAATTGGTCATTAAGATTCCCCCAACTTCTATTCTTCATCAATTCTTACGGTTAAGGCGAAAACGATCCGCTTACTATAAAAAAAGAACCCGAAAGAGTTCCAAAAGTTCATTATTAAGATGGCTGGGGCGGCTGGACTCGAACCAACGCATGCGGGAGTCAAAGTCCCGTGCCTTACCGACTTGGCTACGCCCCAGTGAATGCACCATTTAGTATACCAAATTGTCGTTCCCATTGTCAACAGTCAATTTGAAATGGGAAATTTTGATAAAAAAAAGCCAACTATACAGTCGGCCATAACTTACAAATAGTAAGTTAAACTCACTCGGCTTTTTCGTATTCTTTTAGAATTGCGCTTTGAATTACCTCCCGCGCTTCTGAAGTTATGGGATGGGCAATATCGCGAAATTCACCATCAGGTGTTTTACGGCTTGGCATGGCAACAAATAAACCATTCTGCCCCTCTATTACCCTGATATCCCTGACCACAAAAGCGTCATCAATTGTAATTGAAGCGATCGCTTTCATTTTTCCTTCGGTATTAACCTTTTTTAGACGTACGTCTGTGATGTTCATCCGTCCACTCACCTTTCTATGCTTGTTAATGGATACATAATAAATTCCATAATAATTTCAAATTTCCTTCTATTTTGAAAAAATAATTTCTATTTTTTTCTATCGCTGGTAGTTGGCGATTATACTGGGTTTGTCCAGGGTGATTAACGGACTTTCCTTAATTATTTTAAAAAAGCGGTTTAATAACGAAGGTGCAGCCTCCGTTATTTTGTTAATACCTCTCTTGCCAATTTTAAATCACTTGGTTTATCAACATCAATACCAACTTCCGGATAAAGGGAAACAATCCCCACCGCTTTCATCCCGAATATTTCGGTCACTCGGTTCTCAATCTCCTTAATAGTCAACACTCCAAACAATAATTTAAAAATATACAACCAGCCAAGCATTGCACATAATTTAAAAGGTTTCTTACGTAAAGCGATCGCCTTTTTTAAGGTATTAAATTTATCGTTGACGACCTCAGGGGAGAATAATACCAGATTCCCTCCGGTAAACGTACCTTCTTTTAGGCGAACATATGTTCTTTGAACCCCTGGATATTTTTGATCATTGACAGTCTTGGGAACAAATGAGTAATAAATTTCGCCTTCCCTAGCCCGACAGAGGTTTAAAAAGTCTTCCAAAGCCTCTTTAGTAATTAACGGTATATCTGAAGTTAATACTAAAACCGGCTCCCTCTCATTTAAAACCCTGATTCCATTCTCTAAACTTTCGATCATCGTAGGTCCAGGTTTTATAAAAGTAAATTGTCGAGGATTAGCTTGATGGTTTGAAAGCATCGATTCCGAACCGACTATCACTATCTTTTTGATTGATTGTACTCTTTCCAAGGCTAAAACAACATAATCCAGCATTGGCCGACCAGCGATCTCAATCTCCGCTTCATATTGCGCCGGGCTAACCTGCCGTAAAGGTCCTTTGTTTGGAGCCCCGGCCAATATTATTGCGTTCATTCAGCCACCCCCACATTTTTTATCTTGCTGAATCATACTCATCATGCTAGTTTCGGCATTCTCAATATGTTCATGGGCTAATTTACTAGCTAGTTCCCCATCCCGGGCTGAAATGGCTTCCACTATTTTACGATGCTCTTCCAATGCGTTTTTCATTCTACCCGGATATGAAAGTGAAGTGGTGCGAAAACGTTGTATCTGTTCCCTCAGATTATTTATTATCTGCGATAACCTTTGATTACGACTAGCCTGATAAAGAATACTGTGAAAGTCCGTATCGTTTGCTACTACCTTTTCCAAATCACCCTTATCAATTGCTTCCGCAATTCTTACCAGATAGCGTTCTAGCTCCTCCAATTCTTCTTCAGTGATCCGTTCAGCTGCCAATTCAGCTGCCAAGCCTTCCAAAGCACCCCGAATCTCAAATACATCCGCAATTTCTTTAAATGAAAGACCGGCCACATAGGCGCCTTTACGAGGAATCATCGCAACTAATCCCTCTAATTCAAGTTTTCGAATGGCCTCCCGGACAGGAGTCCGGCTGACACCCATCTCCTCTGCTAACTGAATCTCCATTAGGCGTTCTCCCGCCTGGAGTTGACCGGAGATAATAGCTTCTCTTATAGATTCGAATACCAGTTCACGTAAGGGTTTATAATTATCAAGCCGTATTGGAACTAAAGGTTGACGTCCCATATCTAACCCCACCTAACCTATTGATTTAAAAACTCCGTTAAGCAACCAAACCATTCCAAAGGTAATCCGCCTAAAAACGGTTCGACAATCTCCGGAGGTGGATCAAGGGTAAATACGGTCGGACCACTCCCCGACATTAAAGTATAATTAAGGCCGAACCTCTTAAAATAATCTTTCACTTGGAGGACCAAAGGATTTTCCTTCAAAACCACTGTTTCCAGAACATTACCCCAAATATCAAAGAGTCTTTTTAAATCTCCAATCTCTAAAGCGGTAACTACCCCAGGGATATTAGGGTGATCTCGAATCTCATCAACCTTAAGTTTTTGATAGATCAGCCCTGTGGCGATCGGTACTTTTGGAGTAACTAGTAGTACTTTACTTTTCAGAGCGGTTTTAACTGGAGTCAGTTCTTCTCCAATTCCTCTAGCCCGGGCGGTTCCTCTCATTATACAAAATGGAACATCCGCTCCCAGCCTTACTCCTAACTCCATTAATTCCGATTTTGATAAACCCAGTTCCCAAAGATTATTTACCCCAATTAGCACTGCTGCGGCATCAGCGCTACCGCCGGCTAATCCGGCCGCTACCGGAATTTTTTTGCTGATATTTATTTTTACTCCTTTGGAGACACCGCTTATTTCCTGAATTAAACGCGCAGCCCGCCAGGCAAGATTACGTTCATCCAGTGGAACCCCAGGCATATTACAGTTTAACTCGATTTTCACGGCTGGTTCCAATGTCAAAAAATCCGCTAATTCAATTGTTTGCATGACCATATCAACTTGGTGATATCCGTCGGGTCTTCGCGCTATAACATCCAAAGCTAAGTTTATTTTAGCCGGTGCTGAAATAATCATCTTTTAAATTCTCTCATTTTCATGTAATAATTATTAGCTGAAATTTTTTTAATTCCTGCTTTGATAAAGGGATTCCGATTAACCTTGGCCTATTTTGAGACTCACACAAAAAAACACCGGTAAAATACCAGTGCTAATATATATGGCCGTGCACCTTGCCTCGACCTAGTTCTCCCAAACGTACCGAATCAGCCAGCTCCAACCAGGCACCCTCACGGCACACAAAGAATCTTACTTACCGCTGCTTCCTTCCGGACCTGACGGGGTTTATAAGTTTTTGTCGCGTAAGACCCAATCATCAACACCGCTTAATCCGACCGGACTCAAGAAAACCGGCCTCAAACAAGGAATTACATCTTGCTATAGCGGGTTGCAAGTTACAGGGCACCGCTACCTCCCCATCTAGCACGACCATAAACTTTACTTAAAAATAAGTATATCTATTTTATCATATTCCAGGAAGGATTCAATAGTATTTTTATGGTTGTTCAATTTAAATCTAAAATCTTAAATCAAAGATTTACCCATTATTATAGTTGATAACTGTAAATTCTATTTCCAGAAATTACCAATAAATTAGGGTCATTATCATACAACTCGGTAATTCGTCCGATTGATCGTTCCTCCCATACCTTTAAGCCAAATAGACCCTCTCTAGCTTCGAATTTTCCGGAAAGTCCAACTATAACCGCATCTGCTATTCGGACCAATCTTGGAATAATAGCTTCATCCCAATCGACTTTCCATAAAAGTCGACCGGTCCAGCGGTGATAAACATGCAAATGGCCTCGATTTGAAGAATCGTTATAAAGAAGATACACTTCATCTTGACCGATGCTCAAATTCACTTGCCTTAACCCGCCGGCAAGATCAGTTTGCCAAGAAGCAACGCTCCTTCCGGTTTCGGAATCAAATATATTTAACTGACCATTATTTAATAAACAGACCATATAATCTTTATCAACCACTGGAACAGTTGCTAAAGGAGATTCGAATTTTTTCACCCATATTTTTTGGCCTGCTCTGTTTATCGCCCAAAGTTCTCCGGTTGGAAA
>JAAYEK010000263.1 GCA_012728785.1 Bacillota bacterium
GAAATCAATTATGAACGACAATTGATATCTTTTGCCCGAGAAAACATTTTGCCTCCTCAATCAGGCTTAAAAGTAGACTTATATCTCAAATCAAACCGACAAATTACGGCTGAATTAATAATGGGAACAATTAGAACAGAAGCGATTATTGATACTGGTTTTACAAGTAAAACCTATCTACTCATTCCACTTAAGTTAATTGATGAATATCAATCTATCTTAAGCTGCGAACCTATAAAAGCAAAGGGAAATGTAGTGACTAGCATAATAGGTCATTCGGTTGGGATGATCGCCAAGGTTAATTCTATGAAATTAGGGGATTTTTATACGGAAAACCTTCCGGTTACACTTGATAATGGTAATAGCATAGTAATTGGTAGTAAATTCCTATCATGTTTTAATGTAATATTTGATTATCCAGCCATGAAAATGTATTTGACACCAATTGATAGTAGGAAAATGGCTACCAATATTTTTTCATATGGATTTGGAAGCGGTAAAGATAAAACCGGAAAGATTCGTATTTACACTATTTTTAAAGGATCCCCAGCCGATTTGTCAGGGTTGGTAGTTGGAGACGAGATAAGAAAGATTTATAACCAAACAAATATAGAGTTGACTTATGAGGAGTTATTAAATCTGCTCGATTCCGAAAACGATCAGACGATTAAGCTGTTAATCAGTAATCATACTGGAGAACGGGAAGTTGTATTGAATAAAACTATGTTGTTACCGGAGTAACATAAAAATTGAGTTAGCGATTCAAATCCGGGGGAGGCGCTGAAGTGTTTTCTATTCCTCACTATGATTTTTCAGGTGTTTTGGCTGATGCCGATGTATTACTTACTGTACCTCCGTTTGCCAAACTGGAATGGGCATGTTTGGCATTGCATATCCTGCAGGCTTGCGCTAAACGAGAAGGTTTCACAGTTCAAGTATTCTATGCCAATTTAGCAATGGCGGCATGGGTAGGAGAAGATAATTATCGGAGTATTTGCAATAAAGGTTATTTGGGAGAAGCTATTTTTGCGAGGTATGTACACAAAAGTATTAATCAGGATATTAAATTGGATGATCAGTATATCGAAATTAGGGATTCTTTAGGTAATTGGATTGCCAGTTTAATGAATGGGGTACTAAAAAATAGTTATAAAATATTGGGATGTTCGACGACATATGAACAAATTAATCCCAGCATTGCTTTTGTCAATTATGCGAAGCAGATTCAACCGGAGCTAATCACAGTATTAGGCGGCTCGAATTGTTATAGAGAGTTGGCACCAGCAATGTTTTCATTATCCGATCAGATTGATTACATCTTTTCTGGGGAAAGCGAAATAAGTTTTCCTAATTTTTTAAAGAATGTGCTTGATGGAAAATATCCTAAAGAACGTATTATTCAAGAAGAGATTTGTGATATAAATGAGATACCTGTTCCGGATTATAGTGATTACTTGCGACAGTTAGAGTATTTTTTACCCCAGAGCAAGTTGTTTCAAGAGAGTCAGTATTATTTAAGTTATGAAACAAGCAGGGGGTGCTGGTGGGGGCAGAAACATCGTTGCAACTTTTGTGGCGCGCTGAACGACATGAGTTACCGTGAAAAAAACCCAGAGAAGGTGATTCGTGATTTAAAACATTTAAAGAATAAATATCATATTAAATATATTATGATGACCGACTTAATTATGCCATACAATTATTTTAAGGCATTATTACCTCAACTAGTTAATGAGAATCTAAATCTGAAAATTTTTTATGAAGTGAAATCAAATCTGTCATTTGAACAGCTTATATTATTAAAAAAGGCTGGCATATTTCAAGTTCAGGCGGGAATTGAAACTTTATCCTCTTCATTGCTAAAAAAAATGAGCAAAGGGGTAACTGCTCGGCAAAATATTACGTTTCTTCGCAATGCAAGAACAATAGGAATTGAAATATCATGGAGTTTTTTATATAAATTTCCACAAGATACTGAAGAGGAATATCGGGAATTACTGCAATTACTCCCATTAATTGTACATTTTAATCCACCAAATCCAATTCAAGAGGTTTCTATCGTGAAGTTTTGTCCTTTATATAACTTTCCTGATAAATTTGGCATAGTTAACATCATTCCAGAGTCTTTTTATCAAAACCTCTTTCCGTCGGAGGTAATTTCAAAAATTGCTTATTTTCACAGAGGCGATTTTGATTGTTTTGCCAGGCCGGAGGAGCCTCTAATACAAAATATAATACGAATTTTAACCGCATGGCGAAAAAAATGGGAAAATGGAAATCGACCGAAACTGAAACTGACGGTAAATTCTCACGGTAAATTTTTATTAATTGATACCAGAGGTCTTGATGAACCGTTGGTGCAAACAATCTCCAAAAAACAGGCGATGACGATTATTCTGGACCGGCCAATAGATATAGTTCCCAGTGAACTACAGGCTGAGATTGATTGGGGATTGCAGCACAAATTGTTGGTAGAGCTTGATTCCTGGTATATTTCCTTAGTAACGGCTAATCTAGAATTGATAGCAGCTTTTAAAAGAGAAAGCCAAACCATAACCAATGCATCAAATATTAATAAAGAAATATGTTTGAATGAATAATATTCTCCAGGGGTGAGACCATGGTATCCATTCCCGAATACGATTTTTCAACAATTTTAAATGATGCGGATGTTTTGCTGATTGTACCGCCTTTTGCCGAGTTTAGATGGCCTTCTTTGGCAGTACATATTCTGCAAGCCTGTGCTAAGAGAGCAGGTTTTACAGCACAAGTGTTTTATGCAAATTTAGCGTTGGCGGCACTGATTCATGAGGATATTTACCAACAAATTTGTGATAGGGGTGCTTTGGGGGAAGCTATTTTTGCAAGACATGCTTATGGCAAGAAATTAGCGGATTTTATTGGCAAAGTTGAAGAAGGGGCATTTAAAGAGAGCATCGTCGAGATTGAAGGAGTTTTGGATGGTTGGATTAGGAATCTAATGACTGAAATTTTAAAATACCGCTATCGAGTTTTAGGGTGCACTACCTCTTTTGAACAAACCAACTCCAGTATTGCCTTGGTCAATTTTGTGAAACAGCTCCGGCCGGAAATAATAACAGTTTTAGGAGGAGCCAATTGTCAGGATATTTTAGCTGAAGGCATACTGCTCTTAAGTGATAAAATAGATTATGTTTTCTCTGGAGAGAGTGATTTTACATTTCCGAATTTTTTGAAAGAGATTATTGGGGGAATACTTCCCAAAGAACGGATTATCCGAGAACAACTCTATGACTTGAATGAGATACCAGCCCCCGATTATTCGGATTATATTCGACAGTTACAGCTTTTTCTACCCGATTGGGAGTCAAAGAAAAAGTATAGTCTAATGTATGAAACCAGCAGAGGCTGCTGGTGGGGTAAAAAGCATCATTGCCGTTTTTGCGGTACTTTCGGCGTGATGAAATATCGAGAAAAAACTCCCGATAGAATAATTCATGATTTGCGTTACTTAACAGAGAGTAATCATCAAAAACGAATTATCATGACTGATTGTATTATGCCATTTCAATATTTCAAAAATTTATTGCCAAAACTTGCTAGTCAGTTTTCCCATCTTGATATTTTTTACGAGTTAAAAGCAAATGCAACCTTTGAACAATTACTTTTACTCAAAAAAGCCGGGATAAATAGGATTCAACCGGGAATTGAAACCATTTCCTCCTCATTATTAAAACGAATGAATAAAGGGGTTTTAGCCCGGCAGAATATTGCTTTGCTACG
The DNA here is from genome assembly GCA_012728785.1 of Bacillota bacterium. Classification (GTDB taxonomy): domain Bacteria; phylum Bacillota; class UBA4882; order UBA8346; family UBA8346; genus JAAYHS01. The sequence goes on from JAAYEK010000263.1 coordinate 3,763, forward strand.
AAATTGTACGTCTTTAGGGATAAGTTGTGCATGGAATTTTTTATATGGATTTCCCAATGATACTGAAGATGATTATTTGTTAATGCAACCATTATTACCTTTATTGACACATCTTTACCCCCCATTAAGATGTAGTCATGTTGTTTTAGCCCGATTTAGCCCTTATTATAATTTCCCTGAAAAGTTTGGTATCAAAAATATTCAGCCCGCTTCATTTTATAAATCATGGTTTCCTACAAAAGTATTATCTAAAGTAGCTTCTGTTTTTGAAGGTGAGTATAAATACTTTTCCAGGCCAGATAATCCGTTGATACAAGAATTACGGGGACAAATTGAAAAATGGCAAGCATTATGGAAAAATGAAGTACCTCCAAAACTTAAGATAATCACCACTTTGAAAGGTAAATACTTATTGATTGATACCAGGGGGCTTAGTCAGCCCTTAGTTCGAACTGTTTCCGAAAAACAGGTTCTGGCAGTCTTATTTGATCGACCGATGAATACTGTTCCAAATGAATTGCAGAAAGAAATAAATTGGGGGCTAGAAAACAAATTAGTGGTTACGGTTGATTCCTGGTTTATTTCTTTGGTAACGGCAGAATCCGGTCTAATAATC
>JAAYEK010000264.1 GCA_012728785.1 Bacillota bacterium
AAATTACAGAACCGTTCCAAGTGATTTCCAGCGATATCAGCTACATTCGGACAGATGAGGGGTTTGGTTATACCTGTCAGATACGTGATGTTGTAAGCAACGTGGTTCTAGCGGAAAGCATGGCGAACAACATGAAAAGTGATTTAGTTGTGGGCACTATCAAACAAGGGATTAGACGTTGGAAACTCCCGGAAGGTACAATATTTCACAGTGACCGTGGTAGCCAATACACCTCGGAGGCGGTGATGAGTTTGCTAAAGCAATATGGTCTGAAGCAAAGCTTTTCCCGGGTTGGGATGCCAGGCGATAACGCATGGAGTGAGAGTTTCTTTGCTAATCTGAAGAAGGAGCAAGTACATTGGTGGCATTTCAAGACAGTCAACGAAGCCAGGCAGGTACTATTTGTATATATTGAAGTCTTTTACAACAGACAAAGAGTTCAGAAACGACTGGGCTATCTCAGCCCCATCCAATGGCTAAAACAGTGGCAACAACAGGCATCCAAATTAGTGGCTTAGCAAACTGTCCGAAAAAGTGTTGACTTCCCAGTTTAATTTAGTTGAAAAGGAAAAATTCTTGATTGCCGATGGCCGTCTTCCCGCTGTAGGCGAAATATTTGGTAAGGAAAAGCGCTAACCGCCTCGTCCCTTAGTCAGCTGGTGGGTAATAGTAATAAACTACCCTCCCTTCTCTCGTAATGAATGAAATGCCAAGATGTCGGGAGAAGGGAAATTTGTTTAACTGAGTATTTAGTAATAATCAAAACAAAAAGTTCGATCTCAATGGCAATTAGCTTTCAACATTCAACTTTCGACTTTGAACTTTTGACTTTAGACTTTCGACTGATACCGACTTTGAAGAGTTGCATAGTTTTACCGGGAATCGGAAGAGATGGCGATGCACACGGCAAATTCGACTTCTTCCGGTGGTAACTATGGAGGGACAGGCGCTCCGAGTAGAATTTTCATATAGCAAGGGCTCACTAAGTTTTGAAAATGCTAAGTGGGGATATGGCTGGGGAGCTAGCGTTAAAGTCGATACCGTATATGACAATAATCATTAAAGAAAGGACAAATAATTGATGCAAACAATGTCAAGATACTTTATTGCAATTCTGGTTTCAATAGGTGTTATGGTTATAGGCGACTTTTTGGAAAAGAAAGTTGGCATAAAGATGATAACTTTTATGGGTATTTCCGTTTTGGTCTGGGCCTCTGTATATTATCATGTGAGTATGGTTGCAAAAGACAGGCAAGAACAACTAATTAACAAAATTTGCTTCTATCTTTTCTTAATGATGGGAGCCTATGCCATAATTCTAGGGATTATTCATTCGATAAAGAAATATTAGAAGGTGGTCCGTATGAAACCTAATTATATCATGGTAGTTATTGGGGTATTGAGCATCTTGCTGTATATGTCACAAGGAATCTTGCAAAAATTATTTATTGTTAACAAGTTAACAATTATCGGAATAAACCTTATTCTATGGGCGGTGGCATGTATAATTTCAATTTTTTTGTCTAAAAGGAGTTTTGAAAAGGTATTATATGTAATTGGTTTTATTTTTTTAATGGTTGGAGGACTTGCAAGTTGTATATTAGGCTTATATGTAAAATGATTTTGTGAAACCCAAAAGCCGTCCAAAAATAAGGCAGTTTTCGTCTTGCGAGAAGATGTATCTGTTACGACAGAAACATATACCAACGAAGAAGGAGCTTCGGTTACTGTTACAACAACAGAAAGAGGAAACGTCACAGAACAAACAGTAACAGTTACCGATAAAGATGGAAATTCAAAAACCGAAACATTATCTTATGTAAATGGAATTCCAGTTCATATTGAAGATCAAAGAAATGTAATTGCTCGATATTTTTTTGCACCTGTAACAAAATCATCAACTGCTCATTTTTGGTTTCAGAAAGGAAACAATTGTTATGAGGAAGGCGCTTATTATGATTTTTTCTGTTCTGATATTTACAAATGTAACAAGTTGCTTAGGAAACTCTAGGTTAAAAGATTATGATGGAGATATTGTAATGCTATATCCTAATCCGGGAGGGGGATTTCCTCCTAAAGCATGTAATTTAATCTATACACCAAAGACTAACAACTATTTATATGTAAACAAAGGTAATGGCTATAGTGACGTATCTTTCTCAGATGATAAAGAAAAAATACTGGGATTAGAGTGGAATTATACAATAGTTGAATATGACTTAAAAACAAATAGCTCAACTATAGTTTTCAACGATGAAATAAAAGGAGCAATATTTTATTCTGACTTAAAATATGTACCAAAGTCGGATTGTATTAGTTTCAATGCCTATCCAAATTTGTATATATATAACCCGAAAACCAAAGAGAAAAATATAGTTATCAAAGCTAGTGGAGAATATGCTTGGTCGAAAGATGGGAAAAAGCTTTTTTATGGTATACTCGGTAAGCCTAGAAAATCGACTTGGTCGGAGGAGCAAAAGAAGTATATAATTAGCAAACCTACGGAATCAAAGATCTATTGCCTGGATGTGGAAAGCAAAATCTCCACATTATACATTGAAAATGGGTACGGTCCTCAATTATCTCCCGATAATAACTATATTGCGTTTGAAAGGGATAAAAAGTTAATAGTAAGGGAAATTAAAACTGGTAAAGAATGGTCTTATAAACCAAAGATAAAAATATGTAATTATAAATTTTCTCCCGATAATAAATACTTAGCGTTAATTGAAGAGTACCCTCCTAAAAATATATTCGATAACATTAACAATGAAGTAAAGCTTATCAGTTGGGATTTCAAGAAGAATCGAAAGGTGACGCTCGTAAAGGGTGTATTTCAAAGTAATTTTGATTGGAAGTAGCAGTAATTCGGATATTTGTTTGTATTACTTCAATGCCAGGTGGTACGCTTAGGATCTGGGACGGTTGGTATCCGAAGATCCGGCTTAATGACCCCAATTCGATCCATTACTCGTATTGCGGGCAACAACCCTCTAAACAGGGTTGATCCACAGGTAAGGTTTGGTGGATATTAGTAAGCGCAATTTAATCCTTAGCGGTGTGGATTCGTACCTATGCGGCGGCGACTTCATGCAAGGATTTGTAATGGGAGCGTTTACCGGAGCGATGGGATATGGAGTTAATGCGTTTGTAGGTCAAGCCTGGGGTTCTACATTAAGTGCGGTTGGAACCCGAGCTGTCAGCGGCGCTATAGCAGGCGGCATAATGGGAGGGAGGGGTTATAAAAGGCGCAGTCTTTGGGGCTGTCAGCGGGGTGATTTCCTATGAGATGGATACGCGTTATGGAGAGATTTCCAGTAAGAACTGGTTTAATAAAGCGTTGATTGGTGGATTAAGTGGCGGGCTTAATGGTTTAGTGCGTGGCGGAGATTTTATTGAAGGATTTGCTTATGGGACTGTTTCGGCTAGTACGAGTATTATTCAGAAATATTATTCTAGTGGTGGAGGATCTAGTGGTAAAGTAGTAATAGTTGTGGGGGAAGACTCAGACAATGGTAATTTTGTAAAAGCTGGAGAAACATATAAACTGGAAACAACTTCGTATGGCGATGAGGTAATAACCATTATTTGCGGAAAAGATGTTAAAAGTGTTGATGAATTAATGCAAAAAATCGAAGACATTGCTTCTAAAGGAAAAATTGATAGAATAGCATACTTTGGACATTCAGGCCGTAGTGCATTATACGTTTTTGAAGCACCTGGTGAGAATATATATGCACGAGAAGGTTGGCAAAAGAGTTGGTTTAATGAAGGCGCTAAGATGGAACTTTATGGTTGTAATGCGGGAGTTGGTTTTAGATCAATTGCTCAAAAACTAGCTGATAAAGCTGGAATATCTGTTTGGGCATATACATCTAGTTCATTTTTTACGGCTGATTACAAACTTGGTCATTTACAAAGGTTACCTACTGATCAAGATGTAGCTGCGAGTAGAGTTGATGGTGATAGAATTTGGCTTACACCAAATAACGGACGGCCTATGACCGAATTTACACCTCATCCTTGGTATTGGTATTGGAATCCCAAGAACTGGTAGGAATACATATAGTAATTCGATTATGAGTACTTTATTAATTGTTACAAAATGAGTAATATTAAAAAGATGCGAGAAGCATAGTATTTGGGCTGTGCTTGTGATTATTGTATTAATTTGTGGAATATGCTTTAAATAAGGTCTTTTATAGATAGGACTGACTAGGTTACAACATTATCCTTACCCTTAATAAATTCTATATCAATAGCTTTCTCGCACTGCATCTAAACAAGAGGATTTAGTAATTGTGATTACGTTATTAGGGAGGACTTAATGAAGTGATGAAGAAGGGACTGGTTTTATTTTTAAGTCTTAGTATTTTATTTTTGATATGTGCTAGTTTTATAAAGCACATTAATGGAAGTTATGTTAATGTCAATAAATTGGTTAAAGCTGATTGGGCTAATGAAGGGAGTTGGATTTTTTTATATGACCCTAATAATAAAGATTTAGATAGACTCTTTATTATGGAAATAAGTTTCAGCATGAATGGTCAGAAAGAATTCTTTCATGGCCGTGAAAAAGCATATTTAGTTGATGAATTTCTTAGAGCTGTTAATAATAAATATACTAGAAAAATAAAATTACTTCGTTATAAAAGAAGTTTTATAAGACTTATATTAATGTATGAAGATGGAACAAAGATAATTTGGGATTTTATGAAAAAAAGAACCACCTATAAATGAAATATGAGGTGGTTTTTCAGATAGAGTGGGAGTAATACCGGTTAAATGTCCTAATTAATCCAGTCTTTACGATCGTTATAGTCAAATTGAATGGAAAGTGATACAAATGGATAAAAAACTATAATTACAATATTGGCCTTGGTCGTAATATTATTTATTATCCAATTCAACAATACGGTATTAAGTAAAAGTGAATATAAAATTACCGATATCCGCATTTATAAAGATACTCCGGTGTGGAAGTTAGCATTAGCTGTAAAAAGGCAAGATGCCGGGAGTATCGAGAAAATAATAAAAAAAGAACCGCATCTGTTGAATTACCAGGACCCTAAATATGGCGCTACTTTATTATTATGGGCCGTTGGAACGGAGCGGTATAGATCGGCGGAGGCTTTACTAAAATGCGGGGCTGATCCGGAAATAGCTTCGTCAGATAACACAACATATGGAGGAGATACCCCGCTTTTAGTAGCATCGGGATTCTCCTGGGTGGACAGAAGCGCAAAGAGAGATCCTAAATATGTAAAATTGTTATTACATTACGGGGCAGATCCTAATAAAACATATACTGGGTTTAACATTCCCCGAACCAATAGCGTTACGGAAGTTGGAACCAGTCCGTTAATGCAATCCATTGGTTGTGGGATAGAGAAAACCAAAGCTTTGGTGGAAGCGGGAGC
>JAAYEK010000265.1 GCA_012728785.1 Bacillota bacterium
GGAGGCGTTGCGGGAATTGACGACTGGGTGGGGTATAAAAAGAGAGGAAGTAATGGCAATCGGGGATGCTCCCAATGATCTTTCAATGGTTGCTTGGGCCGGCGCAGGGGTGGCCATTGGTAATGCGGATCCTCTAGTTAAGGAAAAAGCCACTTTAATAGTGGCCGATCATGATCATAATGGAGTTGCTGAAGCATTTGAAGAATTAATTTTTAAGCCTAAGGTTGAGTAATTGATTGTTGTAAAAACAGCTATGAGAGCATTGATAAATCTTTAGAAAAGGTGGATTAGTAAAGTGTCCGTTACTAAGTGTTTGTGAGGAGATAAAATAGGGTTGAGAATAATGGCAGGAAAATTCAAAAAAATGTCGAATATATATTCTATAAAATCTAAAAAACAATGATTCAGACCGCAAAAAAATCATCCCGGTACATATTAACATAAAAGATTCGGGTTAACAATGAACCACCGGAATAATGGAACGGTCAGTTTGTGTGGAGGTGGTATGAATATCTCTAAATTATCTCTCAATCTAGTATATCATAAAAACTATAGTTATTCAATTTTTTAGGAGGAAAAACATAATGGCAAAAGTTGTTTTCGATCATGTCTACAAGAAATTTCCCGGTGGAGTAGTGGCGGTTAAAGACGCCAACCTAGAGATTAAAGACAAGGAATTTATCGTATTTGTAGGACCGTCCGGTTGTGGAAAGACTACCTCTTTGCGGATGGTCGCCGGTTTAGAAGAGATCAGCGAAGGTAACATTTATATTGGAGATACCCTGGTTAACAATGTAGCGCCTAAAGATCGTGACATTTCAATGGTTTTCCAAAACTACGCCCTTTATCCGCACATGGATGTATATAATAATATGGCTTTTGGTCTTAAATTACGCAAATTCCCCAAGACTGAAATTGACCGGCGTGTTAAAGAAGCCGCTACCATTCTTGGTATTGAAAACTTGCTCGATCGGAGACCGAAAGCGCTTTCCGGCGGTCAAAGACAGCGGGTAGCGTTAGGCCGCGCCATTGTTCGCGAACCGAAGGTCTTCTTGATGGATGAGCCTTTATCAAACCTTGACGCTAAACTTCGGGTCCAGACCCGTGCGGAAATTATCCGAATCCATAATCGGCTCCAAACCACATTTATTTATGTTACACATGACCAAACCGAAGCGATGACCATGGGTGATCGAATTGTAGTTATGAAAGATGGAGTAATTCAACAAGTTGGCACTCCGTTGGATATTTATGATAATCCTAATAATGTGTTTGTTGCCGGATTTATCGGAACCCCGCCGATGAACTTCATCGATGGTGTCGTTAAGGAAGATGGCGGAAAACTAGTCGTTGACTGTAAAACTTTCAAGGTTAAAATTCCCGACGGCAGGTTTAAGCACATTAAGGAGTATGTTAATAAACCGGTGATTTTTGGTATTCGTCCTGAATCTATTTTAGAACGTGAAGTTACACCGGAAGCTGCTGCCGATGAAGTGATTGCTGCTATGGTTGATGTCTATGAATTAATCGGCGCCCAAGTTTATCTCCATATGTCAATTGGGGATGCTTCCTTTGTCGCTACCGTCGACTCCCATACCTCAGCTAAAGATGGTACTAAGCATGAAATCGTCTTCAATAACGAAAAAATTCATTTCTTTGATAAAGAAACGGAAAAAGCAATTAACTAAAAAAGAAAAGGGCCTCAAAAGAGGCTCTTTTTGATCAAAGAGGGGCTATTGCAAAAGAAGCTTTTGCAATAGCCTTAGTTTAAGAGGCTTAAACAATGGTTTATTGATTAGTTGTTTCTAAACAAGGAGTTTCCGATGGAGATGTAAACTGGGGTAATCGAATTTGAAGATTATTTAATACCTCATTGGCAATTCCTTCACTAATAATTTCCGCCATTTTCATTACTAAACTCAGTCTGGTATTTTGAAGCACCATATACTCCATAAATCCACCAACATTTACAATCCCAACGATATGAAGGTCGCCGATTGCGGGAAGGCTCTTGTTGACACCGGTTCCCGGTTGAAGCGGACCTTCTTTGATACTGATATAACCGACACTTTCCGTCCGTCCCAAGCAGGCATCTACGGCGAGGATGAATGAATTGGGATATTCATCGGTAATTGTTTTAATATTTTTTGGAAGATTTACGGCATGGACCGGTTCATCAAGAGTCCCGTAAATAGGGACATTTTCCATACAGTCCATAGCCTTAAGTTTACTACCTACCAAAGGACCCAAACTATCTCCGGTCGATCGGTCGGTCCCAATACAAAGAATAATTAATTGGGTGGTTTGATCATATAATTGAGTGATGAATAAATCCAAATTTGCCTGAAAAATGGAACTGGCGGCAGGATGATCGATATGGATTCGGGAATTATATTTAAGAAGATCTTTGGAAAGTTTCTTTTTAGTTAATTGGGTCCACATTTATTTTGTTCTCCCCGCATA
>JAAYEK010000266.1 GCA_012728785.1 Bacillota bacterium
GCCGCAGCCATAAAGGAAAAGCAAGCCCAGTCTGCGGCGGCCTTTGCCGAATACACCCAAAGCCACTAGCCTGTTTAGGCTAAAGGATAAAAAAACCCACGCCCCCACGTGGGTTTTTTTGGTGACAGGGGGACGGGGTTACTGTCACGCCTAAAAAGCAACCGCAATTTAAGCCATGGTTAAAAACGGTTGCCTATTTGCTAATTATCAGGTCAAAATCGCTGAAAAACATTAGGAAAGCAACCGATAAGAATTTCATAGTAAATTCCGGTTGCCTTTTCGCCCAAGAAGGCAACCGATATATTACTGAGAAGATTTACCGGTTGCTTTTGATCATAAAATGACTCGAAAACAAGAAAAAATGGCAGAACAAGCAACCGTAATTTGTGAGTTGGATAATTCCGGTTGCTTTTCGGAAGCTTGAACATCGTCGGGACAGATAAAATGTAATTTATTTACATCCAATAGCTTGACAGGGTGTTGAAATAGCAATATTATATAGATATAGAATTATATGGTATTAGCTTTTCCCTTGCAGCTCCAATTCGTTCAGCTGTCAATTAGAGTAATTACATAGATCTTTCATTATATTGTCAATGTATTTTTTATAACTAGATAGTCTTTAAAGACAATGACAAGACACGAACCTGCAATAAAAAATCAAGGTAAATCCATAAAGTAAAAGGAGTCATCAATTGATTATCAATAATATAATCCATAGCGTATTGCAATGTGTAAAAATGCATGAAGCCCTTATAAGGAAATTTGATAACGAATTGGTTGACTTGCCTCAAGGCCAACTTGTTTGCAGGGAGATTCGCAATAGAGTTCGTTGTTATCATTCCCACAAAAGGCCGGGCGAAAATGCTACGCCGGTCCAGAAATATATCTCAAAAGAAAATGAGGAGCTGATATTTGCTTTAATACGACGTGAATTTATCGAGAAGAGCCTGAAAATCATGCAAAATAATGTCAAAGCGGCGTATGAATTCCTTAAAAAATTTAAGCCTTATGATCCGGATAAGATAGAGGCAACTCTGGCCAAGAAATACAAAGGACTGACATATAAGCCCAAAGCAAATGGTGCATTGTCTCCGGAAGATCTGCCATGGGAGAAGGAACCTTACGATAAGAATGAATACCATCCCGAAGGATTAAAGCATAACACTCTTAATGGACTTAAAGTCCGGTCCAAGTCAGAAGCTATTATTGCCGGGCTGCTTGAAGCGGAAGACATCCCATTTCGTTATGAAGCTCAGCTTGTGTTAGGTAGCCAAAAATACTATCCTGACTTTACCATTCTAAGGCCCAGGGACCGCCAAATCCTATATTGGGAGCATTTTGGAATGGCAGATGACAGAGAATACAGCATGTCGATGCATCAAAAAATCGACACATATATTCGTCATGGAATCATCCCGGGAACTCACTTGATAATGAGCTTTGAGACCAAAGAAAACACAATAGACCCGAGAGCCATTGCATCGATGATAAAAGCGTATATCTCTGAATGAAAACCACCTGAGCTCTCACGTTTCTTTACTCATTCCGGCAGCAGTAGCAGGCACTGTGGGGAGTGTGGGCAACGGCCCTTTTGTTGTCCAAGCCGTGCGGGCAACGGTTATGGCAGTTGCACACATGGTGTCACTATCCATCAGTGCTTTGTTTATTCTGGTGTATTACTCTCAATCTTTTAACAATTTCCAGAAATCCACCTGGGAGATATTCGCGGAGTTGTCAGCTCTGCTGTGTTGAAAATTTCAAGCGAGAATTGGATGCCTTTTTTGACTAAGTGCAAGCCATAATTTATTAAGGAGATTTGCCGGTTGTTATTGGCAGTAAAAGGCTTTAACCATGGGAAAATCATAAATAAGCAACCGGAATTAAATTTCTGAATGGGATCGGTTGCCTATTTGCGAATTATCAGGCCAAACTCACTACAAAAAGTGAGGAAAGCAACCGATAAAAATATCATTGCAAATTCCGGTTGCCTTTTCTCCCAAGAAGGCAACCGATATCTAACTGAGGAGATTTACCGGTTGCTTTTAATCATAAAACAACCCGAAAACAAGAGAAAATAGAAGAAAAAGCAACCGCAATCTGCCAAACACAGAATCCCGGTTGCTTTCTGCTATTAAAGCTTTGTAGCAAGCCGCTGGTGGAGATGAGGGCTGGGCCGCCGACCCCGCCATACTTCTTGGGCATCAAGAAAGAAGACTAAAATAGCGGTTTTAGAGCCACAATACCTATAGAAACAGGTTACAAATCATAAAGGGAAAACATATGTGAAATATAGTTCAAGTTAAAAAACCGAAACGATTCAGACTCTGATCTGCCTCCCATCAGACCCAGCTCAGGTTCGGATTAAAAGACCTGCTAATTGGCAGTAATAAATCATGACGATAGAGCCCCGCGGATTTACGAGCATGAAGAAGCGACAGGTTCCGATACAGGTGTTCCGAACAGGTGTTAACATCGCTTCCTTGAAATGCCAGCTGAAACCTGAC
>JAAYEK010000267.1 GCA_012728785.1 Bacillota bacterium
CAATGCTTTAAGATTTCAAAGGGACAATATTTCATCATTTCGTAAATGTTAGGATTGCTTTCTATGATATTAATAATATCCTCGATATTCATAATCAATCTCGACCTTCTATATAACTTGTTTCATAGAGTAATTAACCAGCTAGAAACTACAAATTGATTCCATCAAAGGATGCTTTTTTTATTTATGTTAATAAAATATATATTACGGCAATTTTTGGATTTATCCTCTTTTGAAAATAAAAATTTTTAATACCGGCACCCTTTCTTTTGGCAACCTTAGATATCTAAAAAATGAAATGCCCCTGAACGTATTTTGAACATTTTGTGTCATTGCCTTGACACTATTTATCAGGAATGTTTTAATGATAAATGGTGTATGAAAATTAGTAATTAGATTGCTTGAGGTTATGGAAAGTTCATAATTAAATATAATGGAGGATTTTTGCGTGGTAGAGTTAATTAAAAATGGAGTTTATCTTGGAAGAGGAAAGATAATTCAAGAAGAAGCAGGCGATTCAACACTAGAAAGGCTTAATAGTCAGTTGTCTGACGCTGGTCTTGCTCCCCTAACCTTGGACCAAATTAAGCTGGACCAAGCGCGGGCCGGTACTATTGCGTTTAGAATATTGACCGCTCACAATCAAACCGGTGATTGGCGTAACTTAAAGATCAAGTTTGACGCTTTGGCCTCCCATGATATCACCTATGTTGGAATTGTCCAAACCGCCAGAGCCAGCGGCTTGACTGAGTTTCCCGTTCCATACGTTCTCACCAACTGCCATAACAGCCTTTGTGCCGTTGGGGGCACCATTAATGAGGACGATCATGTCTTTGGATTGTCGGCGGCCCAAAAATACGGCGGTATTTTTGTACCGGCCCACCAAGGGGTAATCCATCAATATATGAGAGAAATGCTCTCCGGTTGCGGGAAGATGATTTTAGGTTCGGACAGTCATACCCGATACGGCGCCTTAGGAACTATGGGCGTTGGCGAGGGTGGACCGGAACTGGTTAAACAACTTCTGAAACGAACTTATGATCTGGCGTATCCTGAAATAATCGCCGTTTATTTGGAAGGCAAGCCCAGTCCGGGAGTGGGTCCGCAGGATGTGGCCCTAGCCCTTATCAAAGCCGTATTTAGTAATGGTTTTGTCAAAAATAAGATTTTAGAATTTGTGGGACCGGGGGTTGGCAATCTATCGGTTGATTTTAGAAATGGGATCGATGTAATGACCACCGAAACCACCTGTTTAAGTTCGATTTGGCTCACGGATGAATCAGTACGGGAATACTACCGGATTCATGGTCGTTTATCCGATTATCAACAACTGGAAACAGAAGAGATCGCTTACTATGATGGATTAGTCAAAATCGATCTCTGTAAAGTAGAGCCGATGATCGCTTTGCCGTTTCACCCTAGCAATGCCTATACCATTAAAGAATTAAACCGTAATCCCGTTGAAATACTTCAACAAGTCGAAGCCGAAGCTAGGAAACAATTGGATAATCCTAAATTAAACTTTGATTTGCGGAGCAAAATTGTCAACGGTCGTTTAAAAGTTGATCAGGGAGTTGTCGCCGGTTGCGCCGGGGGCACATTTGAAAACATCTGTGATGTGGCGGAAATATTAAGTAATAAATCGATTGGCCAAGGAGAATTCAACTTAAGTGTTTATCCAGCCAGCCAACCGGTGAATATTCAATTAGCCAATAATGGTGTTTTGGCCAGATTACTGGCTACTGGAGCTACCTTTAGAACCGCTTTCTGCGGTCCTTGTTTTGGGGCAGGAGATGTTCCTGCCAATAACGCCCTTAGTATCAGACATACTACCCGTAATTTTCCTAATCGGGAAGGTTCAAAACCGTCCGATGGACAGTTAGCATCGGTGGCGTTGATGGATGCTAGATCGATTGCCGCCACTGCGCTCAATGGCGGTGTCTTAACTGCGGCCACCGAAATAAATCCAACCGTTTCTACAGAAAAGTATGTTTTTAACGCTACTATTTATCAAAACCGGGTATTTCAGGGTTTTGGTAAGGCTAATCCGGACCAAGACTTAAAATTCGGTCCCAATATTGCTGATTGGCCTTCGATGATTCCCTTACCCAACAATATATTGCTAAAAGTTGCATCTTTTATAACCGATTCGGTTACGACAACGGATGAACTGATCCCCTCGGGAGAAACTTCATCCTATCGTTCCAACCCATTTAAACTTGCCGAGTTTACTCTCTCCCGCAAAGACCCGGGATATGTGGAACGGGCCAAAGCAATTCAATCTGTGGAAGAAGAGCGTCGGAGTTTACTTCGGGGTTCAAAAACAATAAATGTTATGGGGACTAAGGTTGAACCGGTCTTGATGACGTTGATTCAATCAGGCCTTGAGACCGGGGATCTAGCTAAGTTGGCTGAGGATACCGGCCTAGGAAGTTTAGTTTTTGCAGTAAGACCGGGTGACGGTTCGGCCCGTGAACAAGCGGCTTCCTGCCAGAAAGTACTTGGGGGCTGGGCAAATATTGCGGTTGAATATGCTACTAAACGTTATCGTAGTAACTTGATTAACTGGGGAATGTTACCATTGATCATCTCGGAATTGGCGGCGGCCAACTTTAAGGTCGATGATTACATTTATCTTCCCGGAATTCGACAAGCCGTTGCTGGTGGCGCTGAAACAGTGAAAGCCTATGTAATTGGTCCGGAGGGTCATAAAGAATTGAATTTGGCTTTACCCAATCTTTCATCTGACGAACGCGACATTATTTTGGCAGGCTGTTTGATCAATTATTACGCGAAATGTTTACTTCGATAACCAGGAATGTAGTTAGAATTTTTAAGATATCATATTAACAATTGAGGTAGAAACCAGATACCTCAAGGGGAGGATAAATCGTGGCCAAATTCATTTTTATTACCGGAGGAGTTGTATCTTCCCTGGGTAAAGGGATTACAGCCGCTTCACTAGGTTGTCTCTTAAAAAGCAGGGGGGTCAGTGTTTCGATTCTAAAATTGGACCCCTATATCAATGTTGATCCGGGTACGATGAGCCCTTATCAACACGGCGAAGTATTCGTCACCGATGATGGAGCCGAGACGGATCTTGATTTGGGACATTATGAGCGTTTCATCGATGTGAATTTGAGTAAAAGTAATAACGTTACTACCGGTAAGATTTATTGGTCGGTCATCACCAAAGAACGTAAAGGTGATTATCTTGGTGGTACGGTCCAGGTGATCCCGCATATTACTAATGAGATCAAAGAGCGGATCCATCGAGTCGCCAAAGAGAGCCAAGCCGATGTGGTTTTAGTAGAAGTAGGAGGAACTGTTGGTGATATTGAAAGCTTACCATTTTTAGAAGCGATTAGGCAACTCAAAAATGATGTGGGCCGGGATGACGTAATGTACATTCATGTTACGTTAATGCCGTTTATCGGGACCGCTAGTGAATTAAAGACTAAACCAACCCAACATAGCGTAAAAGAGCTACGTAGTATCGGTATTCAACCTGATGTGATTGTTTGCCGTTCCGAAAAACCCCTTTCCGATGAGCTTAAATCAAAAATCGCCTTATTCTGTGACATTCGCAAAGAAGCTGTCATTCCTAATCTTGACGCGCAAACTATTTATGAAGTCCCGCTCCTTTTAGAACAAGCGGGTTTGGATGAAATTGTAATCAACCGTTTAAGTTTAAAATGTGCTGAACGGGATTTGAAAGAATGGCGTGAAATCGTTGCTAAAATGAAAGCTCCCCAAAATAAGATTACCATCGCAATTGTTGGTAAATACGTCTCCTTACCCGACGCTTATTTGAGCGTAGCTGAAGCCCTGCGCCACGGAGGCGTCTCCCATGATACTCATGTCCAGATTAAATGGGTGGATTCGGAGTCAATAGAGGCCAAAGGAGTAGAAAAGGTACTGGGAAAGGTTGACGGGATATTGGTTCCAGGGGGCTTTGGAAATCGTGGCATTGAGGGAAAAATTGAAGTGGTCCGTTGGGCACGGGAAAACAAGATTCCTTTTTTGGGAATTTGTCTAGGAATGCAATGCGCGATTATTGAATTTTCACGTAATATTTGCGGTATGGCAGGGGCGAATTCTTCGGAGTTCAATCCGGAGACATCATATCCGGTTATTGATCTACTTCCCGAACAAAAAGAGATCGAAGATATGGGTGGGACGATGAGGCTGGGACTTGATCCGGTCCGGATTGAATCCGGCTGCTTGGCTTATGAAGCTTACCGGCAGGAACTAATTTATGAAAGACACCGACACCGTTATGAAGTGAATAATGAATATATCGCGACCCTACAAAAGAAGGGTTTAAAAATCAGCGGAGTATTGCCTGACCAACAATTAGTAGAAATTATCGAACTTCAGGATCACCCTTGGTTTTTAGCGACCCAGTTTCATCCGGAATTTAAATCGAGGCCCAATCGTCCCCAACCGTTGTTTAGGGACTTTGTGGGAGCGGCCCTTAAATACTCCCAGCAGAAGTAAGAATGGTATTAATCCCCTCCCGGTTGTCAAAACTAAATCGGGAGGGGATTTTTTGAAAAAACCGATATTATTTAAATTAATTGTTTTCGTTTGGTTGTTATTCAAGCCAATTAATGGATATGCGACTATTGCGCCGGTTAAGCCTGACTATGAGAAAAATTATAGTGAGTTTAAAAGCATCCAGTTAAACAATCCCGGTTCCGTTTTACTAAAAGGAGAAATTGTTGGAATTAATCATGGGGAAATCTTGATAAACCCTTTAACTGATAATAGCAATGATTTTTTTCGGTTAAAACTAATCCGAGAGACAAAACTTTATTGTAATGGGACCGTTTCAGAGTGGGCGGCTTTGACACCGGTTGCCCCGGAGGCTTATTTTGAAGCCCAAGTATTAATGAATAGGGAAACAGAAGCCATTGCCGTAAACGCATTTTATTATGGGGAAGAATGCATTGTTAACCGGAGTTATCAAAATCAAGGCCAACTATTTTTGGAATTGATTTCAGCCCATTCCGGTGAAACTTTTGTGTCTCCATTAACTAAAGAAGCTAGATTGCCGTTGAATGAAGGCTGGATGCAAACGGGACAGGCTGTTTATGTTCTTTTTAGTGATAAAAATAGTATTAGAGGGGTTTATATACCGGATTAACTTTCCTATAGATCTCAAAATATATTGTAAACCTTATCATTGTAATTAGTGTGCTTTAGGAACTAATTTGCTTGATCTAAAAAGCAGGAGTTGGCTAGGGGAACGTCGAAAATAAATCTGATATACTGAGAAAAAATATTTTTCCAAGGAAGGATGCAAATGGCTGTTAGAGTATTGGTAGTTGATGATTCAACTTTTGCGCAACAAATTTTGACAGGCCTGCTAAGTAAGGATCCCGAGTTGGAAATCATTGGCGTGGCTGTTGATGGCGAAGACGCTTTACGTCAAATTGCACAATTTCATCCGGATGTAGTCACTTTGGATATTGAAATGCCGAAGATGAATGGATTGGATTGTTTGGCCAAAATAATGGAGAAAAGTCCAACACCGGTGATTATGGTTAGTTATTTGACTGTTAACGGTGCTGAACATACCATTAAAGCCCTTGAACTTGGAGCGGTGGACTTTGTAACCAAACCATCCAAAGATGACGCCGATTTAGAGAAAGTTGCCAAGGAAATAATTCAAAAAGTTAAATTGGCAGCTTCGATTAAAGTTGACAAATTACAAAAAGTTATAACTGACAAAAAAGCGCGCTCTCTCACAATTAAACCACCCAAAAGCATCGAATTAATAACTATCGGTTCTTCTACCGGTGGTCCAAGGGCGCTCCGCTATTTACTAGGATTATTCCCCGAAAATTTCCCTTTGGGAATAGTAGTGGCCCAGCATATGCCGGTTGGTTTTACTCAAGTATTTGCCAACCATTTAAATGATGTATGCGATATTGAAATTAGTGAGGCTAAAGATGGAGACCCAATACTACCAGGCAAGGTGTTAATCGCTCCCTCTGGAAAACAGATTGTGCTCGAGCGCGCTTCGAATGAGGAATTGATAGTGAAAACCTCAAAAGAACCCGTACTTATATACAAACCGTCGGTCAATCATTTTTTGAAATCTGTCGCCGCAGTTTGCCATGAAAAAGTATTAAGCATAATCCTTACCGGAATGGGATCGGACGGGGCAATCAGTATGCAAGAGTTGAGGAATCTAGGAGCCAGGACCATTGCTGAAGCTGAGGAGAGTTGTGTGGTTTTTGGAATGCCCAGGGCCGCTATAGAGTTGGATGGAGTAGAGTTTGTTGAAAGTTTACCCAATATTTATCCGCGCATTATCGATATTCTTTCCAAAGATGAATAGTATGAGATGAGAGGACGAGACTTTAGGCTGGCGAACTAACCATTGGTTTCCAGGATTGGTTTGTTGTAGTATAATATTTGGATAAAAAAGAGGAATTAAATCAGCAATGCCGAATTTTTATCAATTGAGGAGGTGGTTCAATTGTTAATTACTACTCAACGAACCCTCGCTCTTCGCTGTCCTTTATGCGGTCGGTTAGATTTAAATTCAATATCTTGGTTTGGTTTTTCAGGTAAAGAACCAATTCGAATCAAATGTAAATGCGGGTTCAATAAATTGGTTATTCTCTCAAAAAACAATTCTCACGATTTTTATTTTCAAGTTCCTTGTTTGATCTGTGATGAAGTACATATTATTAGATTTTCGAAATCTGAATTATGGGGAAAAGTTAATTTGGTGCTTCGTTGCTCAAATGGGCAAGAACTTGGTTATATTGGTACCGAAGCAGCTATTAAAAAATTAGTTAATCAAAAGCGGGATGACTTAGAAAGCATAGTTAATAATCTTGGATTTGACGATTATTTCACCAACCCTCAAGTTATGTTCGAAATTTTGAATCATCTTCACCAAATCGCTGAAAAAAACCATCTCTTTTGTCATTGCGGGAATAATCAAATTGAGATTGAGGTATTTCCTGAAAAGCTGGAATTGCATTGTCCGTTTTGCCATAGCCTGCATATTATTTATGCCGAGACTGTTGAAGATCTAATGATAGTAAAGGAAGCAAACGAAATAGCTTTAACTGAAAAAGGTTTTTCAAGTTTTGATTCGAGTAAAGTCCATCCGATTTGAAATTATTATTGGAGGTTCTCCACATTTTCCATCTTCCATTAACCCTTTCATCCCTACAGTCCGTAAAAATTCCATTACAGGATAGTATATTATATAAGTTAGTTGGAAAATATCGAACTAATCTTTCTTTTCCACAAATACCAAGAGAATGAATCGGTCTTATTTCCGGTATACAATTATTATACCCCCAAGAAACTCCGAAGAAGACTAAAGAGTTATGATCTCCTTCAGGTCTTTTTACTGAATCTAATTTATTTAGGTTATTGACTGGAAAAAGTATTTTTTAAGGATTGAAAGATATTGATTATAAGTTAATGGGCTAGCAACTAGAGCTGTTAATAAAGAACAAATCTATCTTTGTTTTGTCTAATTAAGGGAGGATTTCGTAATGCAATTGGCTGAATTGGAAGGAAAGACCCTGCAAGAATTGCAGGAAATGGCTAAAGAATTAAATATCGAAAACATTTCGAACTATCGAAAACGGGAATTAATCTTTGAAATGTTAAAAGTTTTAGCTGTCAAGGAAGGGCTAATCTTTTCCCAAGGCATTTTGGAGATTTTACCTGACGGCTTTGGTTTTTTGAGAGTTGAGGATTTCAGCCCCGGGCCTGAGGATATCTACGTTTCAGCATCGCAGATTAGGCGTTTCAATTTAAAAACCGGGGATATGGTTTCAGGGCAAGTTCGTCCTCCAAAAGATAATGAAAGATATTTTGCTTTGCTTAAAGTACAAGCGGTGAACTTGAATGACCCGGATGCCCTCAAGCTACGCAATCATTTTGAGGAACTTATTCCAATTTATCCTAATGAACGAGTGCAACTGGAAACCACTCCAAAAGAAACAGCAATGAGGATCGTTGATATTATGGCGCCGGTAGGAAAGGGACAACGGGGAATGATCGTCGCTCCTCCAAAAGCCGGTAAAACCACACTTTTAAAAAAGATTGCCAATAGTATTACAACCAATCATCCGGAGATCGAATTAATTGTACTCCTAATCGATGAACGTCCGGAAGAGGTTACTGATATGTCCCGTTCGGTGAAAGGTTCGGTAGTAAGCTCCACTTTTGATCTTCCGTCTGAAAACCATGTCCGGGTAGCGGAATTGGTTTTGGAAAGGGCTAAACGATTAGTGGAAACGGGAAAGGATGTAGTAATCCTCCTGGATTCGATCACCCGGTTGGCTAGGGCTTACAATCTGGTAGAACCTCCAAGTGGGCGCACCCTCTCCGGTGGGGTTGACCCCAGCGCGCTTCATAAGCCGAAAAGGTTTTTTGGTGCTGCTCGAAATATTGAAGAAGGTGGGAGTTTAACAATTATGGCTACCGCTTTGGTAGAAACCGGTTCTCGAATGGATGAAGTGATTTTTGAGGAGTTTAAAGGGACAGGTAATATGGAATTACACCTTGACCGGAAGTTAGCCGATCGCCGGATTTTTCCGGCTATTGATATTAACCGTTCCGGAACGCGTAAAGAAGAACTGTTACTTAAGTCGGAGGAACTGGAATGCGTTTGGGTCTTACGTAAGTTGCTTGGTTCGTTAGGCCCGGCCGAGACTACCGAATTATTGCTGGAACGCTTAAGTCATACTAAATCCAACGTTGAACTCAGAGAACTGATTATGACTTCGTCTTTCGCTGAAAATGTTTTGAAAAAAAGAAACCAGGATGATCATTAAGAGTAACAAGGGTTACCCGTATATAATTCTTGGATTAATTCCCGTCGGTAGTGAAACACTACTTACGGGATTTTTATTTTTAGGAGGCGGTAAGTTGAGAACCAGTGTAATTAAGGGTTTAATTCGGGTTTGGCGTAATAAAAGCCGATTTTGCTTAATACTGGTTTTAGCTTTATGCTTAATATTTCCGCAACAAATGACTGGGGCTGCGTTTTCGGGGAAAGAATCAAAGGTGAAAATGGAGGACGTTTTTAAGTTCAGAACCGACTTAATTAAGGAAGCATTACTAAAAGCCGGATTTACAAGTCACTATCTTAAAAAAAATGAGACCTTATATCGGTTGAGTCAAAAATATTATGTATCAGTTGCCGCTTTAAAAAGAGTAAATCAAATTGCCAACCCCCATTTGATTCCGGTAGGGGAAAAGTTATATATTCCACCAGTGGAATACCAAGCCGGGCGGTTGAAACGTTATCAAGTTAAGCCAGGAGACTCGTTAAAAGGTTTACTATCCAGTTATAGCTTGGAGCTTTGGCAGTTTAAAAGGATCAATCCGGATCCAACTAAACATTCTCTTAAAAAAGGGACACTACTGTATTTACCTAAAAAGGAAATTAACCGCTCGCCCCGTTCGACTTTGTCGATTAATTTAGTTCGGCCGGTAGGGGGAAGAATTACCTCTCGTTTTGGAAGACGGTGGGGACGGATGCATTACGGAATTGATTTAGCGGCATCGCTTGGAACTCCAATCCGGGCTGCGGCATCTGGGAAAGTAGCCTTTACAGGATGGAACGGCGGATATGGTTGGTTTATAAAACTCGACCATGGAACTTATAAGACTAACTATGGTCATCTTTCCAAAATAGTGGTAGCTAATGGTAGTTATGTTCAACAAGGAGATTTAATTGGATTAGTAGGAGCAACCGGACGAGCTTATGGTAGTCACCTTCATTTTGAACTGGAAATTAGCGGAAATAAAGTTGACCCATTACTCTTCATCTGAAGTTAAATTAGAATGAAAAAAGCCTTTAGGAGAAGAAAGAGCTATTTATTTGTTTATAAATGCTAATTTTGGGGAGGTTTTTAATCAGACCTTCCCTTGTTTTTTTAAAATAAAAGATGTAAAATAAGGTCAGGAAAGGTCAGGAATGAAACATGAGTAATTTGGCGGATTTAATTGAACAATATTTGAGAACTGCATTGGCCCAACAGAACATTGTTGAACTCCAAAGAAGAGAGTTAGCCAAGATGTTTCGTTGTGCCCCATCGCAAATCAATTATGTCCTGGAAACCAGATTCACCTTAGACCAAGGCTTTATAATCGAAAGCAAGCGTGGTGGAGGAGGATATATTCGAATTACTCATTCTCAAATACCTTTGAATTTACCGGAGGTTTTAGATGAACTAATGCCTGAAATGTTACGGCAGGAAGAGGTTGAGGTTTTATTAAATAGACTGGTTTCCAAGGAAGTAATCAGGTCTGAAATAGCGCAATTGGTATTAGTATTAACGGAGAGAGAGTTGGCGGATTTACCCGATGATTATGCCAATGAATTCCGGGCTAAATTTGTTAAGACCATTCTAATGGCGCTTGTAAGTATCAATGAATAAAAATGAATGGGAGTGATTAAAGTGCTCTGTCAAAATTGTCAACAGCGTCCGGCAACAGTCCATTTGACCAAAATAGTCAATTTTGCCAAAACGGAAATGCATCTTTGCGAAGTCTGTGCAAAGGCTGCCGGTAATGAATTAGGGATTATTTTTGGGACTAATTTTTCTTTCCAAAATTTAATCGCCGGATTGTTAGGCGATGAAGAATTGGAAATTCAACAGCAACCTAGTATTGGTAGGGAACTTAAATGTGAAAATTGTGGTTTGACGTTTTCTGATTTTAAGAATAGTGGGTTACTTGGCTGTGGAGAATGTTATCACTATTTCCAAACTGGTTTGGAACCATTACTCAAAAAGGTTCATGGGAGCATCACTCATACCGGTAAAGTACCGCGTCGAACCGGTGGTAAGGTTAGAATCAGAAAGGAAATACAGGACCTTCGCCATCAGTTACAACAAGCGATTCAAAAAGAAGATTATGAGCAGGCGGCAAGTCTGCGGGATGAGATTCGTCATTTAGAAAAAGAATTGTGAGGGAGGGTTGGAGGTGAATAATCAAAATAGATATGGAGAAATTTTACCGGTATGGATTGGAAAGGACAATGACTCCAAAGATGTGGTAATCAGTAGCAGAATTCGGTTGGCTCGAAACTTGAAGGGCTCATCTTTTCCAAGTTATGCAGATGAAAAACAATTAGCGAAAGTAATTGAAGAGGTGCGGGAGGCTTTAAAAGTTAAAACGGATATTAGCCCTTTGCATTCATTTCAAATAGAAGAATTGTCTCCGGCAGATCGATTGGTATTGGTGGAAAAACACCTTTGTAGTCCCCAATTTATTGAACAACCTCATTTAAGAATGTTAGTGGTAAACCAGGAACAGACTATCAGCATTATGGTGAATGAAGAAGACCACTTACGTATTCAAACGATCACTCCGGGATTTTCCTTGGAAGAGGCATTGGCCTTGGCAAATCAATTGGATGATTATTTGGAACAGACTTTGGAGTATTGTTACGATGAATCTTGTGGTTATTTGACCACATGTCCGACTAATGTCGGGACTGGAATTAGGGCTTCGGTAATGTTGCATTTACCTGCCCTGGCAATGGTGGATCAGATAAAAAAGGTATTGCCTGCTTTGCCCCATATTGGGATCAATATCAGAGGGTTTTACGGTGAGGGTACTGAATCATTAGGAGATATCTATCAAATATCTAACCAAGTCACCTTAGGACAGTCGGAAGAAGATTTGACCAATAATTTGAAGAGTATTTGCCGTCAGGTGATTGAGCAAGAACGTTCAGTCCGTGAGGCCTTGCTTAAAGAATCAAAAATGCAATTGGAAGACCGTCTGTTTCGCTCCTATGGAGTTCTAGCCAATTGTCGGATCATTAACTCTCAAGAAGTATTAAAATTATTATCCGATGTGAAATTAGGAGTAGAATTGGGCATAATTAAGGGTGTAGATAATAAGAGTATCACGGAGTTAATGTTTTTAACCAGGGCATCTTTGATCCAAAAAATAATCGGTAAAGAGGTTTCTCCTGCCGAAAGAGACATTTATCGGGCTAAAATCATTCGGGAGGAACTACAGAGAAATAGCGGAGGTGGGTCATAATGTTTGAAAGATTTACGGAACGCGCTCGTAAAGTAATCTACCTAGCGCAACAGGAAGCTGCGCGACTAGGGCATAATGTGGTTGGTACGGAACACTTACTTTTGGGACTGATTGTTGAGGGAGATGGAGTAGCTGCTAAAGCTTTGGAAATACTTGATATAAGCTTGGACCAGATCCGGCAAGGGGTTGAAAAGATCATTGGAAGCGGGGAACCCAATCCGTTTGGAGAAATTCCATTTACCCCTCGAGCAAAGCGTGTTTTAGAATTAGCAGTAGATGAAGGACGTCATATGGGGCATAATTACGTTGGGACCGAACATATCCTCTTGGGGCTAATCCGTGAGGGAGAAGGAGTTGCCGCGCAAGTATTAAAAAATTTAGGGGCCGACCTTGATAAAGTTCGTAAACAAGTAATCACCCTTTTGGGGGGAGCGAATACTTTTACAGGACCTGGAAATCAAGGAAAGTCCCACAATCGGACCCAGACTCTGAATCAATTCGGGAGAGATCTTACCGAACTCGCAAAAATCGGTAAACTTGATCCGGTTATCGGACGTGAAAAAGAGATCGAGAGGGTAATTCAGGTTTTATCGCGCCGGACCAAAAACAATCCGGTCCTTATCGGTGAGCCTGGTGTGGGGAAGACCGCTATTGCAGAGGGTTTGGCACAGAAGATTTATAATGGGGATGTGCCGGAAATTTTACGTCATAAAAGGGTAGTCACACTGGATCTAGGGGCGATGGTAGCGGGTTCCAAGTATCGGGGTGAATTTGAGGAACGACTGAAAAAGGTAATGGACGAAATCCGTAATTCCGGAGATGTTATTCTTTTCATTGATGAGTTGCATACTTTGATCGGCGCCGGAGCAGCCGAGGGGGCTATTGATGCTGCAAATATTTTAAAGCCGGCTTTGTCCCGGGGGGAACTGCAATGTATTGGCGCAACCACATTGGATGAGTATCGAAAATATGTTGAAAAGGATGCCGCTCTCGAACGGAGGTTCCAACCGATTATGGTTGGTGAACCGTCTTTGGAAGAGACAACTTTAATCTTGAAAGGGCTACGGGATTGTTATGAAGCCCATCATCGGGTGAAGATTACCGATGAGGCTATTGAAGCTGCAGTCCAATTTTCCGACCGGTATATAACTGATCGTTTCTTGCCGGATAAAGCGATTGATCTGATTGATGAAGCGGCTTCACGAGTTAGATTACGGACCACGATTACCCCTCCTGATTTAAAAGAATTGGAAGACCAAGTAAATCAATTACAACAGGAGAAGGAAGCGGCCATTAAAAATGAAGAATTTGAGAAAGCGGCCAAATTGAGGGATGATGAGCAGAAATTACGCCAACAGCTGGATGATATGGCCATTGACTGGAAGAATAAAAGAAGTAAGTCAGAGCCAACTGTTGGCGAAGAAGAAATTGCCTATGTAGTTTCGAGTTGGACCGGAATTCCCGTTACCAAATTGCAACAGGAAGAGACGGAGCGTCTTTTAAAGCTTGAGGAAACACTTCATCAAAGGGTTATCGGCCAAGATGAAGCGGTTGAAGCTATATCTCGTGCGGTACGGAGGGCCAGGGCCGGCCTGAAAGACCCTAAGCGACCAATTGGCTCCTTCATCTTTTTAGGACCTACGGGAGTCGGTAAAACCGAATTGGCTAAAGCCTTGGCAGAATCCCTTTTTGGTGATGAAAATGCCATGATCCGGATTGACATGTCCGAATATATGGAAAGACATACTGTTTCCCGCTTGGTGGGAGCTCCTCCCGGATATGTAGGTTATGATGAAGGTGGGCAGTTAACTGAACGGGTTCGGAGAAAACCTTATTCGGTTGTTTTGTTGGATGAGATTGAAAAAGCCCATCCGGAAGTTTTTAATGTTCTATTACAAGTGCTTGAAGATGGTCGGCTGACCGATGCCCACGGACGGGTTGTTGATTTTAAGAACACCGTAGTGATTATGACTTCCAATGTAGGCGCTAATTTAATCGAACATTCTATGGGGATCGGGTTTCAAACCGGCGATGAGGACTCTACCGACAACTATCGAAAGATGAAAGATAAAGTCCTTGAAGAACTGAAACGTACCTTTAGGCCTGAGTTTTTAAACCGAATTGATGAGGTTATCGTATTTCACGCTTTGAATCGTGAACAAATTAAAGCGATCGTCGATCTAATGGTCAAACCTGTCGCCCATCAGTTGCTAGATAAGGGCATTGTCATAGAACTAACGGAAGAGGTTAAAGAATTTCTGGCTAAAGATGGTTTTGACCCTAATTTTGGGGCTCGTCCGTTGCGCCGTTCGGTTCAAAGGTTTATTGAAAACCCGCTTTCGGAAGAGTTATTAAAGGGAGCGCTAGAACCGGGGTCCACCCTTAAGGCTGTGATCAAGGATGAGCAGGTCATCTTTGAAACTGTCGGTAAGAAAGAAAAATCGCTTCGGTAAGGGAAGTAACCTTATTTTAAGTAAAGGACCGCTCAATGAAGGACAGAGCGGTCTTTGTTATTTTTTTGATATTATGTAAATGTTATTTAAAGTGAAAATTTGGTTAAGTATCTTGCCTAAAGGGGGTGGATGGTGGTATACTAAAAAAATATTGTGAAAATAGGAACGAGCGAGCTAAGTCTTTTTTAAAGAGATAGTTTGTGCAAATTTTCACAAATTTTTTTGATTTATTTGTGAAATAATTCACAACTGTTAATTTTTCGTTAAGAATTTATTTCATTAATGAGGGGAGAAAGAATATGGCTAATTCTGCAGTTGTAGAGAAAGACAAGTTTTTTAAAGGTTCTTCGTGCCGGAGTTTTGAGAAAATCAATGAAGTTATTGAAAGGCATGGAAAAAAACAAGCGGCGTTAATCCCGATTTTACAAGAAGTCCAGGATGAATATCGGTACTTACCTGAGGAAATATTGACTTATGTGGCGACCGCTTTAAATTTATCTCCAGCCACGGTTTATGGGGTAGCGACGTTTTACGCTCAATTTTCTTTGGAGCCTAAGGGTAAATATGTGATCAAAGTTTGCGACGGCACTGCTTGTCACGTTAGAGGTTCCAACCCGGTGAGAGATGCGATTCGAAAACGAGTCGGACTTAACGGAGAGAAACAAACTACCAATGATCTACGTTTTACGGTAGAAACCGTCTCTTGCTTAGGCGCATGCGGATTGGCGCCTGTAGTGATGATTAATGACCAAATTTACGGACAAATGACAGCGGATGCAATTAATATCATTATCGATAAAGTATTAGAGGAAGAGGGTGAAACATGTTGATCGAGTCTGTAACTAAACTGGAGGAATTACGCGAACAATGGCGCCATGCATATCAAAAGGAACCAAATCGAATTTTGGTTTGTGCCGGTACCGGGTGTGTTGCCAATGGTTCCCTTAAGATTTACGATGCTTTAATAAAGGAGCTTTCAACTCGAGGAGTATATATTGCCGTTGAATTAATGATCGAAGAAAAATCTAGCGGCACTACAGTCGTAAAAAGCGGTTGTCACGGGTTTTGCGAAATGGGGCCCTTGGTCCGTTTGGAACCTTCAGGAGTGCTTTATACCAAAGTAAAACTAGAAGATGTTACGGAAATTGTTACCGCTTTAATTGATGGAAAAGGACCGGTAGAAAGGCTACTATATCGGCATCCTGTTACGGATACTAGTTATGACCGGGAGCATAGTATTCCTTTTTATAACAAACAACAGCGTAACGCATTGGAAAACTGCGGTTCGATTGATCCGGTTGAAATTCGCGAATATATAGCGAAGAATGGATATGAGGCGTTAAGCAAGGTTCTGGCTATGAAACCGGAAGAAGTATGTAAGGAAGTTTTGGATTCGGGGCTTCGCGGACGGGGTGGTGGAGGTTTTCCCACCGGTAGAAAATGGGAGATGACCCGAATCGCTAAAGGAGAAAAAAAATATATAGTTTGTAACGGTGATGAAGGGGACCCGGGAGCTTTCATGGATCGGAGCGTTATGGAGGGCGACCCCTACAAACTGCTTGAAGGGATGACTATTGCCGGATATGCGATTGGTTCCGATGAAGGTTATATTTATGTACGGGCTGAGTACCCGTTGGCTGTAGATAGATTAAAGCAAGCGATTAAAACTGCTGAAAAATGTGGAGTACTCGGTAAAAATATTTTAGGGACCGGCTTTAACTTTAAAATCAAAATAAAAGAAGGAGCAGGCGCTTTCGTTTGCGGAGAAGAAACCGCTTTGATAGCTTCCATTGAAGGACAGCGGGGAATGCCGCGACCTAAGCCGCCGTTTCCGGCCCAATCTGGTCTATGGGGCAAACCGACTCTGATTAATAATGTGGAGACTTTTGCTAATATTACCAAGATTATTCAGAAAGGCGCCGATTGGTTTAAAAATGTCGGAACTCCAAAAAGCCCCGGGACCAAGACTTTTGCCCTTACGGGTCAAGTCGCTAATACCGGGTTGATTGAAGTGCCGATGGGAACTACTCTCCGGGAGGTTGTATATGAAATCGGAGGCGGAGTCCGTGGTGGTAAAGAGTTTAAAGCGGTACAGATCGGAGGCCCTTCCGGCGGTTGTTTGACTAAAGATCATTTGGAACTTCCACTGGACTTTGATTCACTGTTATCCGTAGGGGCCATGATTGGTTCCGGCGGATTGGTGGTTATGGATGAAAACACTTGTATGGTCGAAGTGGCGCGTTTCTTTATGAACTTTACTCAGAATGAGTCTTGCGGTAAATGTGTGCCTTGCCGTGAAGGGACCAAAAGATTGTTGGAAATTTTACAACGGGCGGTCGACGGTCAAGGTAAACCGGAAGATATCGAAGTTTTAGAAGATTTGGCAATGGCTATTAAGGATGGTTCACTGTGCGGCTTAGGTAAAACCGCGCCTAACCCGGTGTTGACTATGCTGAAATATTTTAAAGATGAATATTTAGCGCACATTATTTATAAACGTTGTCCAGCTGGTGTATGTAAAGGATTAGCCAGTTATAGTATTGATCCTAACACTTGTAAAGGATGCACCAAATGTAGTCGGGTTTGCCCGGTCGGCGCCATTAGCGGTAAAGTAAAAGAACCATTTGTCATCGATCCGGATAAATGTATCAAGTGCGGCGCTTGTATAACGGCTTGTCCGTTTCAGGCGATTAAGGAGGGAACGCGATGAATGCTGATAATCTAGTATATATCGACAATCAGCCGGTCGAAATCGAAGGCGAAAACAATTTATTGCAATTAATCCGAAAGACCGGAATTGAACTACCAACATTTTGTTATCATTCTGAATTAAGCGTTTATGGTGCCTGCCGGATGTGCGTCGTGGAAATCGAAGGACAGGGGATTGTGGCTTCCTGTTCGACTCCTCCGCAAGCGGGGCGTAGAATTTTAACTAATAGTCCAAGGGTTCAACGGGTTAGGCGAACAGTGTTGGAACTCTTGTTGGCCAATCACGAACGGGATTGTACTACCTGTGAAAAGAACGGTCGTTGTAAATTACAGGAACTTGCCAACCGTTTTGGTATCAGTAAGGTGCGTTTTGGGGAACGGGATTTAAAATTACCAATCGATAATTCCGGTACTTCAATTGTCCGTGATCCTAATAAATGTATTCTCTGTGGAGACTGCGTCCGGATGTGCTCGGAGGTCCAAGGGATTGGTATTTTAGACTTTAGTAATCGGGGTTCAAAAGTAACAGTCTCACCGGCTTTTGGCAAAAACATTTCTGAAATAGACTGCGTCAGCTGTGGCCAGTGTACCGCCGTTTGCCCTACTGGAGCATTGGTGGTTAAGAAAGAAACCCATAAGGCTTGGGCGGCGTTGCATAATCCGGAACTTACAGTAGTCGCCCAGGTAGCGCCGGCAGTCCGGGTAGCTTTGGGGGAAGAGTTTGGAATTCCGGCTGGGGAAATTGTAACCGGGAAAGTAGTGGCGGCATTGAAGCGATTGGGCTTTAATAAAGTGTTCGATACTAGTTTGACTGCGGATTTGACTGTTATCGAAGAAACCCATGAATTTCTGAAGCGGTTGGAGAATAATAAGCGCTTACCGCAATTTACTTCTTGTTGTCCAGCATGGGTGAAATATGCTGAATATAATGCTCCCGAACGCCTTCATCAGCTGTCATCCTGTCGGTCGCCACAACAAATGTTTGGTTCGTTGGTTAAAAAGCATTGGGCCAAATCTCTTGGGAAGAAGCCAAGTGAGATTTATGTAATATCAATTATGCCTTGTACCGGTAAAAAGTATGAAGCGGCCCGGCCCGAGTTTTCCGAGGATAAGGTGAGAGATGTTGATCTGGTGTTGACCACCCAAGAAGTAGCTCAAATGATCCGGGAGTTTGGTTTGGATTTCGTTAATCTGGATGCCGAGTCTTTTGATATGCCACTTGGATTCACCACCGGCGCCGGAGTGATCTTTGGGGCTAGCGGAGGCGTGGCGGAAGCTACCTTACGTTACGCCTATGAGATCGTCAGTGGAGAAACGTTGGAACAGGTCAATTTTGAAGCGGTTAGAGGCTTTAAGGGTTTAAAAGAGACTTCCGTCAATTTAAATGGCCGTGAAATTAGGTTAGCGGTAGTCCATGGCCTTGGTAATGTTAAAAAACTGCTTCAAAAGATGAAAGAAGGCAAGGCTGAGTATGATCTAATTGAAGTAATGGCTTGTCCCGGAGGTTGCATCGGAGGCGCCGGCCAACCAATAGCGGGTACTGAGGTAAAACAGGCTCGGGGACGCGCTATCTATAAAGCCGATAAGTTATCTCAATTACGTAAATCCCAAGATAATCCCATCGTAACGCGGTTATATCAGAATTGGCTGGAGAAGCCGGGTAGCGAACAAGCTCATCATAGTTTGCATACCAAGTATCATCCTAGAGTCAAGATTAAGGGCGAGGATATCGAGCTGATGACCGGCGTGGAAGAAGATAAAGTAGATATTGCAGTTTGTGTAGGTACATGTTGTTACCAAAAAGGCTCTTATGATACTTTGCGGGAGTTTATGAAACAGGCCGAACAGTTGAATCTGAGCGAACGAGTTAAGCTCCATGCTACTTTTTGTTTGGAAGGATGCCGGCATAGCCCGTCGGTAAAGATTGATGGAGAAATTTTGGAGGAAGTCTTGCCGGATAAGGTGGAATCAATCCTTAAGACTAAAGTTTTAAGTCGTGTTAAGCGCGGAAACTTGAAAACTGTCTAAATAGAAAAAGGGCTGGATGGACGAAATGGGCCAAAAAGCCGAATTTAAATAAATTATTTGGGGCTGTTACAAAATTTCACATTTTGCGACAGCCTTTTTTTATTGCAGGTAAGTTGATGGATAACCGTACTGATTATCTTAAGATATCCTTTGACCTAAATAATCTTGGTACGCCACAGTCATGCAGATGACTGAGAAAGGAACGGTCAGCAGAGCCCCGATACCAAAAGCTACTGCGCCGATTGCAGATAAAATCAAGGCAATCAGAGCGTAAATCCAGATAATAACCGGATCGGTTTTTATAAAAGTAAGGGCCTCCTTAAGTGCTGGAAGCGGGGGATAATTTTTTTCAATGATTAAAACAATTGCAAAGGCCATAATTACTAGGATGAAAGGACTAAAAGCAATACCGAGGAATACACCAATTATCGGTACTTTTTGGATAATCAATAAAAAGAATAGTGATGGTAGAGAGATAAGCGTGGTAGGCAAAAATTTATCAAAATGGGAGAAGATCTCCCTAAAGGTAGCTGGTTTATTCCTAATCAGATTAAGGGTTAGTACCATTGCGCCGCCAATTAATGGCCCGGCTAAAATTCCCATACTAATAATTGAGATGATTGTACCGATAGAAATGGTTAAGAAGAAAATTCCGAAATTATTCAGATATAAATCGATACTTTTTTGAAGTTTATTTTCGATATCCATCATATTACCCCCTTTAAACGGTATAATTAATTAAAACTCATTATGTTTTATGAAAATAAATCTAGCATTATTACAATTAATATTGTTTAAATCCGGTGACATAATTACCTCAGCATTGATATAAAGAGATCCGATGAAGTTTTAGATTAAGTAATCATGGATGGGATTTAGTTTAGTGAATAAGCAGGAAAAATCATAAGGATTTTGAATTAATGAACATGGATAATTTCTAATCTAGTTGATTCAAATTTAAGAAAGGAGCCAATCCTTTGTCAGTAGTAATGGCGGGAAAAAGATTTTTGTTAATTCTTTTAATAATAGCTAGCCTTCTAATAATTGGCCCAGCTAACATTCGTTTTTTTAAGCTATTATTTGAATTTATGACAATAATAATAATGACTTTAGTTTATGTTCTGGCGATGAAGTATTATCGCTATACCAAAAACGACTTCTCACTCTTCATGGGATATTCATTACTAACATTTGGGATTATTCGCCTAATTTACATTCTTCTAAATTATACTGAACACGGTTTCTCGATATCAACCATAGCGATAGTGCATTCGGGAGCACTTTTGTTAGAAGCGTTCATTTTTGTTTGCGCTCCTTTTTTTATTAGCCGGAAATTATCAAAAAGCTTATTCACAAATGGAGTCGTGTTAATATTGATTTTGGATATTGCTTTGGTCTGGTATCTTGGAAATTCAGCCAATTATGGAAATATTCTCGGATTTAGTTGCGGGATGGGATTAATATTGGCTATGGTTAATCTCTTTTGCCACCGGCGGGAAATTAATGACTCTATTTATCAGAGGATAATGGGGGCGATGCTACTATTGACCGGCGCTTCATTTTTACAAGCTGCTACGTTTACCAATACTCTACAATTAATCCCGGATCTGTTTAGACTGGGGGCTTATATTCTAGTTTATAAGGGGACAATCTCCATTCCCTATGAATTAGATATTCACAATTTCGAAGAAAAAGCTCTTATTGATGGGTTGACCGGTTTATATAATCGCCAGGGTTTAATGGAATTTGCTAAGAAGGAAATGGCCCGCGCTGAACGGGAGGGCTGGTTTATTGGAGTCTTATTAATGGATCTTGACCGGTTTAAAATAATTAACGATCGGCACGGTCATTTAGTTGGTGACCGGATAATTCAACAGTTTGCCAATATCTTAAAGGCTTCGATCCGAGAAACCGATATTATCTGCCGCTTGGGTGGGGATGAATTTGTAGTGATGCTAAGTGCTAAAGAAATTTATCCGAGTATGATCAGGAATCGTATTATCGAAGCAGTCGAATGTTGGAAATCAAACAACGAATTGGCGGCAAAAATCGGGGTCAGTATCGGAATTGGGATAAAAGAACCCAGCACTCCGAAGGGATTGGAAGAAATTCTCAAAGAAGCCGACCAGCATATGTATTGTGATAAAAAGAAAAAGAAGTCGGTTAAAAAGAATGAACAAGCAAATCAGTATAAAATGTTCTGCTAAATTGAATACCGCCGCCCAAACATTGCTGAAAAATGATAAATTAATTTTAAAAAGAAAGGAGCTGTTGTAAAAAAATTCTTTTGCAACAGCTCCGAATATCAGTATTAATGTTAATAGGAGTTTTGATTACCTGGATTTGCACCCAGTAACTTGCTTAAAGCTGCCGAAGCCAGCTCAATCTTGCCGTATTCCTTAATCTTATCCATATCCCTGGCTAAGAGCGCCTGGCCGAAGTCGATGGAGACTCCCAGATAATCGGCGAGCACTTGAGCTAAACGTTCCTGGCTAAGAGTGTCAAGATAGTTCCAATCTTGGACCATGATACTTTCCGCTTCAGCCGGGTCCAGTCCCATATCCACCAAACGATTGTAGAGGCTGCCTTTCAAAGTGTCTTTTACTGAATCCCAGTCGCCGGCCATGATTGCGGCAATCTGGTCCCGGTCCAAGCGGCCTTGTATCGAGGCGCTAATCTGGGAAAGTAGGTCGTTTTTGGTGATCTTACCAAAAGCTTTTAAGAATTTTACATCTCCGGATTGTTCTGAGATAACAGTAACTTCGTCCCCTTTAATCAGATCTTCCATTGGAGCGTTAACGTTGTTGCGAATCAAAACTGTTTCCGGAGTAACCAAGACCATTAACGGATCGTTACCGGATTCTTTTTGGATATTCATTAAGCCACTTCCGGCATCGACCTGACTGAGTTTTCCTTTTGAGACCTCCAACCCTTTTACAGCTTGAATCATCCAAGCGGCTTCACCTCTAGTAACAGCCTGCTCGGGGTGGAACTCGGTTTGATATTCCGGGGGTAGTAATCCGAATTTGTTGCTGAGTTCGATATAACGAAAAGCCCAATGATCATTGGAAACATCAACGAAACTGGCAGGCCAATCTTGACCGAACTTTTCTTCCGGTTTGGCCAGGTTCAAAACTCGGGCGATAAAAGTGGTTAACTGAGCGCGATTAACCGCTTTCTCCGGCTGAAAATTACCGTCGTTAAAACTGTTCATCACTTTTGCTTCGGCCATAGCGTTCATATAAGGGGCAGCCCAATGAGGGCCGATATCCGGATATTTACTGCCGGTTACCGGTTGATAGCCCAGGGCTTTACTGAGCATTTTGGATAATTCTGCTCTGGTAACCGCCTGATCCGGTTTGAAAGTCCCATCCGGGTATCCGTTAATCACCTCTTGGTCCGCTAAGTTTTGAATCGGTTTGGCAGCCCAGTGGTTCTGGATATCGGATAAAGCTACACTCGCATGAACCTGAGTGCAAAAAAACAGTGAGATAACTAGGGAAAGCATTAACATCAAGTTGAATTTCTTTTGAGTAATAAACATCGATATTTCTCCTTTCGTCACGGTATTATCGGTAACTAAAACACAAATATCAGACAATCGTTTTACATAAGATTATATCAGGTTATTCTCGTTTTAGCAGGGGGTTCCTGTATGTAATTGCTGGTAGGAATGGTTGCAAGAATAGTTTTTGGAACATATCGGAGGTACAATATTGGGTGTCAATGGAATGCCTTTAAATGAATTGATGGGTGGAGTATAATAAAAATAGGTAAGAAAGGGCGGGTTGATTTGAACTGTTACATTGTACGGTCACGTTTGGAAAAGATGGCGGCCGGGGAAATCGGTGGTGTATTGAGAAGCCAGATACAAGAGCACTTTCGATCCTGTCCCGGATGTCTCAAAGAATATCAAGCGATGAAACAAGCGTTGGAAATGATGGAACAAGAACCCCAAGAAGCTGAGAAGCGAAGTTTTAGCCCTGTCTGGCGGCAACGTATCCGCCAAAGGGCAGTAAGGGAAGAACTCCGCCGCCGGTCCTTTTTTTCAGTATTTAAAGCCAACACTTTAGTACCAGCCTTGGGAGTGTTAGTAGTATTCGCAGTTTTAGGGGTGTTTAGCGTTTTGATCCGTTTTACTCCTAAAGTTGTAATTAAGCCTTCAATAGAAGGGTACAGCCCATTAATGTCCTCAACGATTGGTATTCCTTTAATCGCAAAGCTCACTGGGGGTAAAACGCCACAGAAAGTAGTATATCATTGGACCGCCGAGTACGGACGGTTTTTAAGTTGGGGCGGCGAAGTGACTGAGTTGGGAACAGATATCCGAATTCAAGAAAATGAAGTGTATTGGAGTATTGATGCTAAAGAAATAAGTGAGTTCACAAGTTTTGATATTCATTTGCAAGTCGAGGCTTTCAAGACGGGTAAAACAATAACCCGGACCTCGCTTAGTCTGGAGAAGGACGAGGAAGGCTTTTTTGTAGTGAGAAAATGAAACATAGATTCCGTTATTTCGAGCGGACATTTCTGATTTATTTTTTTTAGTCCGTCTTCAATTCATCTAAAATTAGTCTATATTCCTGTTTTTGAAGTTCTTTCAATAAGATTTCAAAGTAATGAAAATAGTTGTTTCCCGAGTGGGAATAAAACGGTTTCGCGCGGGCGATTTGATAATGGTTATTCTTTTCAGTAACGGTATACCCTTCATTTTGTAAATCCTCGAAAATCTCTTCTTTGATCGTATTATACCTTGCGATTAACGCCGCGTAATTCTGATCAATAATGAAAAAAGTCCTGATCAATCCTTTGTTTTCGATAATCTCCCGGTACTGACTGGGGTAATGGCTTTTGGCGTACTGCAAGTATTTTAAAATAAAAAACTTAAATTCCGGATAGGCAAAATATACGGCGTTGACCTGGTCCAGATATGTAATCCAACGGTCAACTCCGGATGTCATTTTATCCCGGTAATAAGGATAGATCTCAACCGCGGCTTTGGTGCCGTAGTAATATGCGCAAAACTCATCCATCAGCCCATAGATGCCTAAAATCTGAGAGGCGAGGGTTTTCTCGGCATTAACATAAGAAAACCGGAAAGTCCTTAAAGATTCGGGAATTATCGCGGCGATCTCCCTGGTATTGAAGACCTTAGTACGTTTCACCAAAATATCGTTACCATCCTCAATATAATAAGCATCATAATACTCTTCAAGGGGCACTTTTACCCTTTGTTCCGCCAAAAGTGGATAAGCCATGTTACCGGTGTAATAATGACACATTTCATGGACTACGGTTCCAATGGCGGTAAGAATATCTTTCTCGGTATCCCCGTGGACCCAGGTCGTCAATTCTTCCTTCAAGATCGGGAGCACAATTTTTCGGGATCCTAAATATAGTTCTTTATTATCAGGCAAACCCTCAACCCGGGTGACCAAATGATAGCCGGAGGGGGAGTATTCCTTAAGTAACTGCATAATTGTTTCCCGAGGAGATAGTATCGCATCTGATTGCATAGGGAAAATAATTAATAATATAGCTAATAAAAAAATCCATTTTATTGTTTGTCCCATATTTATCTCCGATCAGCCAATTTATAATATGATTAAGAACACTTGAAGTTATAAAAACCAACCTCGCCGAGGGGTTAAGCCATTCCCGGAACATCCTGGAACATACCTTTGAACAAATACGGCGCGATGATGGTTACCCAGACGCCCATCAGCAGATAACAGAAAAAGTCGCAGATCAATAAAGCGGGTAAGAGTTTTTTCCCAAGGAACTCAATGGCCAGAAGAACGGTCATTCCCAGCAAGTACTTAATGATTTGTTTCCCCAAAGAAGCTTGAGGCGAAAAATTAATATAGCGGGGTTCGATAAAATAGCCGAGTAAAAAGCCAAAGCTTGCGCCAGCCGCTTTATAATAATAAGGAGTGGGGAAAAAGTAAAGTCCGGCCAAGATCAGGATAACCGGTATAGCAAAAATAGAGTGGTTTTTCCGGCGTTCGGCATAGTCAAAGAACCAGTTGGAAACAAAGACCCAACCGATCCCGATAATAGCCCCGCAGGCAACATCCGCCGGGGTATGCACTCCGAGATAGAGCCGGGATATAGCCACCATTATGATAATTATTAAACTTAAAAAATAGACCCCGGTTTTTTTAAAGTGAGTTCCAAAAGAGATGGCTAGTGAGGCGGCGCCTTGAGTATGCCCACTAGGGAAAGAATAACCGACGGCGGTCTTGGAAAACAGCGAACGAATACCAGGTTGGCCTATAGGCCGGGGTACTTGAAAAATTTCTTTGATGGTTAAGTTTAAAATTCCGTTGGAGAGACAGGCGAAACCCAGGCGGTATCCCCAATCTTTTTGGAAACACCAAAAGATCAACGCCGTCACCGGAACGGCAAAATATACTTCCCCCAGTAGGGTCGCGCCGATGAAAAACTTGTCCCAAAAGGGATTGGCGAAAGATTGAAGATATTTGATGACTTCCATAATCGTGCTCCTTATATAAAACTTAGTTAAACGATAGCTTATCAATAACTTAATTTTATCATTATAACAGAGGAACCGGGTTTTGAACATGCTAAGCGTTAAGTAAAGATCATCAATCATTTAGTCTCAATCATCAAACGATATATGAAAATAACTAGACGATAGGTAAAAATCATTAATCGTTAAGTGATTTTTACCAAACGATAAGTAAAATTTACTAAATGATTGGTCTCAATCATTAAATGATTAATATAAATCACCAAACGTTAAGTGATAATCATTAAACGATAGATTTCGGTTATCAAATGATTGGTAATTGTTATTAAAGGTTAAGTCCCAATCACTAAAGGGAATGTTTCAGTCATTAAAACGGAGGTCCTGAAGATAATTCGGAGCGCTTGGCGGGCGCTCCGATGATAATGTATATATTTGGAATTGGCTTAACAATTTGTTTGTAGTATCGATTCTAAAATAATTCATATCTATTAATATGTCCGCTGTCAATTTGTCGAAACGGATACCAACCGGAGGATTGCTCTGGGGAAAACCTATCATTAAATTGTAAAGGGAAAAGGGTAAAAGAAAACATTTTGGCTCGGGGGTAATGCAATATGAAGACTAAAGAATTGATAGCTATTTGTTCCATCCCGAGGCTGAAAAGGAATTTGTTGAAGCCATTGACTAATTCGAGGAACTTGAGATAGGTTTGGGTAAGGTAACATAATGATTGTAGCTGTTATGCATCTACATAGAGATCCCGAATATTGGGAAAATAGAATCTAAGAAAACTATCCCTCATATGAACTTGTAATAGACCTCAATAATCTGCGCCTCAGCCCCATAAATCATGCTATTTGATACTCACCATAATTCCGTTGTGACATAAAATAATAGTGAAAATTGAATTGGAAATCAAGCCCTAGATGTGATTGGATCAGTTATTGGGAGAAAAACCGATTCATTTTGTCATATATATTTAATAAAAAACGGAAATAAGGTGATGTTGGTGGAGGGAAACAGTAATATCGCCCAATTTAGTTTGAAACCGGGAGTAGCCGGGCAACTTTCGGACGTTACCATATCAGTCCCGATGATGGAGGCGATTACTCCTAGGTGGTTATCAACTTTTTTACCCTGGACTCCGGTGAAGACAGGTGTCTACCGGATTAACCGGTTAAAAAAGCAATGCGAAGATCAAGACGGCGATCGTCAAACCCAAAATGAAATAGAATCAAAGGGTTCCACTCACCGTTATGATGAATGCGGTGATAAGTTAGCCGACCTGGTAGCGTGCCCTAACGGAGAGTCCGATTTACCATTGACCTTTGCCGATTATTGTGAAAAGCCCCGGGAGATTCCGTTAAGTAGGATTCAAACCATCCTGAGGATTAATACAGCAGTCTCCGATATCTATAACGTCCCCCTTAACCAGACCCAACAGCAGATGCGATTGATAATTGAAGCTATTTTAGAGCAACAAGAATGGGAGCTGGTTAATAATAACGACTTTGGTTTGATTCACTCAGTAGCCCCCAAAATGCGGTTAGCGACCCGGAAAGGCCCTCCGACCCCGGATGATCTGGATGAACTGCTTTCCCGAGTCTGGAAAAAACCGGCCTTCTTTTTAGCTCATCCCCGGGCAATCGCGGCCTTCGGTCGGGAATGTACCCGGCGCGGCGTGCCGCCGCCTACGGTTAACCTGTTTGGATCGCCCTTCGTCACTTGGCGGGGAGTACCGTTAGTTCCCAGCGATAAGCTGTTGGTCAACGGTAGAACTATCCCGGAAACAACTTCGGGGACCACCAATATCTTACTGATGAGAGTCAGCGAATCGGAACAAGGGGTGGTCGGTTTACATCAGCCCGGGATTCCGGAGGAACAAGATAAACCAAGCTTATCCGTGAAGTTCAGCGGGATTGATAATAGGGGAATCTCAAACTATGTGTTGAGTCTCTATTTTTCATTAGCCGTATTAACCGATGACGCCTTGGGAATGTTGGAAAATGTCGAGGTGGGCTCTTATTATGACTATGATTAATGCGAAATCATTGACTCGGCCGGCCAATGCCATAGGCCATTCTACTCTAGGAACGAACGATGTTTCGAAGGACCTCAGCGATTCCTATTATTTTTTGAAAGCATCAAACCGGGATGACCTTACCTTACTAGGCCAATCACCGGATTTAACCTATAATGTCCAAGGGATCCGTGAGGATTTCCCCATTCTCCAACGAAAAGTCAACGGACATCCTCTGATTTGGTTCGATAATGCCGCTACTACTCAAAAGCCGCAAGTGGTGATTGAGGCTTTAGAGAAGTTTTACCGCCAGTCCAATTCCAATGTTCATCGGGGCGCTCATTCCTTGGCTACCGAAGCCACCAATGCTTATGAAACCGCTCGGGAAAAAGTCCGCCATTTCTTGGGCGCATCCTCAACCGCGGAGATCGTTTTCCTACGGGGTACCACCGAGGCTATTAATTTGGTGGCCCAAACATATGGCCGGAAGGTAGTGGGCCAAGGAGATCAGATCCTTCTCACTGCTATGGAGCATCATTCCAATATTGTGCCCTGGCAATTATTGCAAGAGGCGACCGGAGCAATTATCCAAGCGGTTCCCATTACTAAAGCAGGCGAAATCGACTTGGGTGAATATGAAAAGCTCCTAACTCGGCGGCCGAAGATAGTTGCAATCACCCATGTATCCAATGTCCTGGGGACGATCAACCCCATCCGGAAAATGGTCGCAATGGCCCATCATTACGGGGCTTGTGTATTGGTGGACGGCGCTCAAGCCGTGGCCCACTTGCCGGTGAATGTCAGGGAATTGGACGCGGATTTCTATGTTTTTTCCGGTCATAAAATCTATGGGCCCACGGGAATTGGAGTTCTCTACGGGAAAAAAGCTTTGCTGGAAGAAATGCCTCCTTGGCAAGGTGGAGGTAGTATGATCGATCGGGTTACCTTTGAGGAGACTAATTATAATAAGCTGCCTTACAAGTTTGAGGCTGGGACCGGGAATATCGCCGATGCCGTGGGTTTAGGAGCGGCAATTGACTATCTCCAAAAAATTGGCCGCTCTGCGATTGAAGGTTATGAGAGAGAAATAACGAGATATGCCATGAGTGAATTAGCTAGAATTCGGGGAGCGCGTCTGTTCGGAAGATCAAAGTTGAAAACCAGTGTTATTTCTTTTTTGGTTGACGGGATTCCACCGGAAGATTTGGCCTGGGATTTGGATCGACAAGGAATTGCGACCCGGGTTGGTCACCATTGCGCCCAACCGCTGATGCGGTATTACGGTATTGAGGGCGCCATCCGGGCATCCTTAGGGATTTATAATACTAGGGAAGAGATTGACTTGTTGGTGGAAACAATTAGAAGGGTGTTACAGGGAGCTTTTTTAATGTAAACCGACATAAATGAAATAGTTAATGATAACTGCGACAAGGATATGGATGGGGATGCCATTAAAAGGCATAACTGTTGACTTTACATAAAGAAATTTGAAGTGTCTTGATTAACTCTGATCCGCCATTATGGCAGGATTTTTTTTTTAATTATGGAATACCCTTTATATTATGAAAGGAGCATTCTTTTGGCTTTCAATACAATTACCGTCTCCCAACTTACCTATGCCCTGAAACGTTTAATTGAAGACAACTTTTTGCTGGAAGGAGTCTGGGTTCAGGGTGAGATCTCCAATTATACCGCTCATTCTTCCGGACATTTATATTTTACCTTAAAAGATGCCGGTGCTTGCCTTAAATGTGTGATGTTTAAGTCACAAGCCAGGGGATTAAAGTTCAAACTCGCCGAAGGCCAACAAGTGGCTGTTAGAGGCCGGATCGGAATCTACGAAAAAAGCGGCCAGTATCAGCTTTATGTGGAGGAAATGACCCCTTCGGGCATGGGTGATCTTTACCAAGCGTTTTTAAAACTCAAAGCAAAATTAGAACAAGAAGGGCTGTTTGCTCCGGAACGAAAGCGAAAGTTACCGCCACTGCCTCAGAAGATCGGAGTGATTACCTCTCCCACCGGAGCTGCGGTCCAGGATATTATCAAGATCTTACGTCGCCGCCGACCTAATCTGGATATCCTAATTTTTCCCGCCCAGGTCCAGGGGGCAGAGGCCCCGGCTAGTTTGATTAAAGCTTTAAATGAGGCGGCCCGGTTTCAACATCTGGATCTGATAATCATCGGTCGGGGCGGCGGTTCTCTCGAAGAATTATGGGCTTTCAATGATGAACAATTGGCCCGGACCATCGCCGATTTTCCAAAACCGGTAATCTCAGCGGTGGGCCATGAAACCGACTTTACGATTGCTGATTTTGTCGCCGATTTGAGAGCTCCGACTCCTTCGGCAGCGGCAGAGTTAGCGGTCCCTGATCAACAAAACTTAGCAAATCAAATCAGACAATATCAAAACCGGATATATCGGTCGGTTAATCTTAAACTGGAAACTGAACGACGAATGCTCCAAAAAATAGTCCGGAGTCGGGTATTTGGTTATCCAAAGGAATTAATAAATACGCGCCGCCAGGAAGTGGATCTTTTAAACGAAAGAATGCTTCGGCAGGTTAAAGGAAGCCTTTCCCTTAACAGGGAGCGGTTTTTAAAAGTATTGGGACAGTTAGAGACTTTGAGCCCTTTAGCAACTTTGCAACGGGGTTATTCCATCGTCCAAAAGAACGATGGTGCTTTCGTCAAACATTCAGCCCAGGTTGAACCGGGAGATCCGGTAAAAATCACTTTGGCATCAGGAAAAATCAATTGTGAAGTTTTATCAAAGGAGAGTTAGGATGAGTACGGATAAAGAAGGAAAACCGAGCGAACGGAGTTTTGAAGAGGCTATCGCCAGATTGGACGAGATTGTACAGCGCTTAGAGGCGGGTAATATCGCTTTGGATGAAAGTTTAAGTCTCTTTGAAGAAGGA
The DNA here is from genome assembly GCA_012728785.1 of Bacillota bacterium. Classification (GTDB taxonomy): domain Bacteria; phylum Bacillota; class UBA4882; order UBA8346; family UBA8346; genus JAAYHS01. Next base: position 30,670 of record JAAYEK010000267.1, read on the forward strand.
ATCGGACTGGCTAAATATTGTTCCGTAAGACTGGACGCAGCTGAAGGCCGTCTCGAAGTATTAATGGGCTTTGAAAACGGTGAACCGAAATTGGCTGATTTTAACCAGGACGAGGGGGAGTAGCAAGCTGCTAGCTATTGGCTTTTGGCTTTAAATACTAATAGTATTTAGGCTAAGGAATACCTCAAGGCTAACAGCTAAAAGCCAATATTTAAGGAAGTAACAAGGGGGATTTAATTTGGCTGTAAATCGAGGAGAGTTTATCCAAGCATTGCGGGAACGTGAGGCTAAATTGGTCGAACTGATTAATCGGGATCAATACCGTCGGAGTTTTAATCCGGAGGAATTAAGGGAAGCGGTTTACTCTTATTTAAATCGGCCGGCCAAACGGCTCCGCCCGGGAATCCTTCTTTTTTCCTGTGGAGCGGTTGGCGGCGACGAGCAACGCGCACTTTCAGCCGCTGCTGCTGTGGAAGTCTACCATACTTGGACTTTAGTTCATGACGATATCATCGATAATGATTCTAAAAGACGCGGGTTTCCAACATTGCACGAGCAATTTCGGGGAAACGCCTTAAATGAAGGCTATTCCGAAGGGGAGGCGGCGGATTATGGCCGGAATATGGCAATCTTAGCCGGGGATCTGCAACATGCCTGGTCGATGCAGTTGATTTGGGAATCGATCAACTCCGGAGTCAGCAGCGCAGTAGTCTTGGATTTGCTCGCCAGGTTAACCAATCTTACCAAAGGTTTGTTGGAAGGAGAGGCGTTGGACGTTCTTTTTTCAAAACGAAAGATCGATGATCTCAAGGAAATGGAGATCTTAAAGATGTTGGAGTTAAAAACCGGTATATTATATGAGTTTGCCGGTATTGTTGGAGCTTCAATCGGCTTGGACCGGACTATTGATGAAAACAATCTGATTCAGGCGATAGGTTCTTTTGCCCGTAAATGCGGCGTCGCCTTTCAGCTTCAGGACGATATTTTAGGGATTACCGGTGATGAAAAGCGTTTAGGAAAACCCATCGGCTCCGATATTCGGGAAGGTAAACGGACGGTCATAGTATTACATGCCTTTCAACAAGCTGATGATAAAGACCGTGATTATTTACTTAAGTGGTTGGGCAATCCGGCGGTGTCCGGAGAAAAAATTGAGAAAATAAAGCAGATGCTGATTGAATATAATGGAGTAGAATATGCCAAAAAGATGGCCGATCAGATTGTAAATGAGGCAATTGAAGAACTTGCCCCTATTCCTGAGTCGCAATACAAAAACTTATTATTGGCTTGGGCCGATTATGTGGCTGATCGGCAGGTGTGAAGTTCAGAGTCTAAAATCTAAAAATCTAAAAGTCTAAAGTCTAGAGTCTAAAGTTTAAAATCTGAGGTTGGTAGTTTTTTATGGGTGAAACTTAAGTTTAGGGATTTATCAAAGTTTTATTAACTATTAACCTTCAACTTTCAACTTTCAACTTCCTACTTTTGGCCTTTAATCTGACTTTCGACCTTTGACCTTTGACTTTCGACTGTTTTCGACTGTTGACTTTCGTTACTTGACAGCATGTTGTAAACCGTGTATTATTTTATTTTAGGTTTATGAATAGAGGAAACAAAGTGCACAATTTTTTTAAAGAACTACCTCATAATGAAATTCTTTGGACTGCGGTGATCGCATGGTTTTTAGCCCAGTTCATCAAAGGTGTTTTTTATTTTATTAAAGAAAAACGGGTTAATTTTCGTCGTTTTGTTGTGGGGGCGGGAGGCATGCCGAGTTCTCATTCGGCTTTAGTGGCCTCCTTGGCTACGGCGGTTGGATTGAAATCCGGTTGGGACCAGCCCCTAACCGCAGTGACTTTTATTTTTGCGTTGGTGGTAATGTACGACTCGGCTGGAGTGAGACAGGCCGCCAGCCGTCAAGCCGTCATTTTAAATAAAATGATCGATGAATTGTTTGAAGAAGGCGAAATTCACCAGGAAAGATTGAAAGAACTTCTGGGCCATACTCCGGTTGAGGTATTTGTCGGAGCAGCGCTCGGAGTGGTAATAGCTTATCTTTTGATTAGGTAAGTAATTATTCAGGGGTCCGAAGATAGAAGATCGGATTCAGTAGTTAGTAGTTTAAAGAAGGTGATTCCCGAATATTGCCCTTTTGGCAGGACCATAAAAATATGTTATAATGAACTTACAAATGAGGGGATGGTGTAGTATCCTAGTCAGGGTGACCATCTTTGAAGACGGGCCTAAAAATCCGTTGCGGGCACATCGATGAAGTCCCTGGTGCTGGCCGCCGACGCCCAGTCGGGAGTTGGTGCTGGGGGTTAAGGGGATGGGGCGATCTACAATGGCATGTAGGCGTTGACCCCACCACCGTGGAGGCCCAAGTGCGTGGGAATCCCGCGAAAGCGAGCGTGAACTACGGCTTGGGGGTAAACCTGCATGTGGTACGGTATTTGATTACTTAGTATCGGTGCAGTGTAGCCTGCCTTGAGCGGTTTGGGAGGAAATGGGTATCAAGTCATCAGTTTCTGCAGAACGAAGTGACTCTCCGCCATTAAACCCAATCTCGCAAAAGAGGCTAGATGATGGGACGCCTTGTGAGGAAAACTCCTAGGCTATTCAATGCTTTGAGTTCCATTGGGGATTGCAGTGTGGACTAAGTGGTAATCCAGTCTCGTTTCTGGCGACAAAACGGAACTGCCTTAAAGGGGAACCACCTTGGCGGTGACGCTGAGGAGGCAGTTGGGAAAACCTACTGGACCTAAGCCATAATTTTTACTCAGTGGGATACCATCCCTTCATTTACATAGTGTTCCATACTTATTAATATTAGATTTCGACACTTAATAGACATTCTTTGGTTTATCCCTGACCCCAAAGGGTCTTTTTTTGAATGTATTATTATTGAACGGCCAAACTACTATTTAGTCAGGTGATTCTTTGTTTACCAATTTATTTCGGGCTTTAAAAATTAGCATTTTATCTTTTGTGATCTCCTTGACCATCTCGTTTCTATCGGGCTCTTCGTTGGGATTTTGGCTTTCGGTAACAGTATTGTTAGTGGTGATCTTGACCGGAATTATCTTTGATATCATCGGTACCGCCGTTACCGCTGCCACTGAAACTCCGTTTCATGCTATGGCTGCCGATAAGGTGAAAGGGTCCAAACAAGCCATTTACCTAATTAGATCCGCAGACCGGGTGGCGAATATCTGTAACGATGTTGTGGGAGACATTGCCGGGACCCTTAGCGGAGCATTAATGGTGGGAATAGTATTTGACTTTGCTAATGTCTTTCAGGGATTAGGTGAGGATTTATTAAGTTCAATAGCGGTCGCACTGATAGCTGCTTTAACTGTAGGCGGTAAAGCATTTGGTAAATCTTATGCTATCAATAATGCTAACCAGATAATATTCACGGTTGGCAAAGGTTTCTCTCTTTTTAAGATTAATTTTCAAGCCAAGATGGCTAAACAAAAGAAGAAAGGAAATTCACGAAAGGTAAGACGGAATTAATGAGCAATCTTTTAGATTCTATCAAGCAGCCGTCCGATTTAAAACAACTGTCGGATGAACAACTAAAAAATTTAGCTATTGAGATCCGGGAGTTTTTATTAAAAACTGTGGCCCATACCGGAGGACATTTGGCTTCCAATTTAGGAGTGGTTGAACTAACCCTAGCTTTACATTCAGTCTTTAATAGTCCAAAGGATCAGATAATTTGGGATGTCGGTCATCAGTCATATATACATAAAATGCTTACCGGTAGGTTTTCCCGGTTCGAAACCCTGCGTCAGTATAGGGGTTTAAGTGGCTTTCCCAAGCCAGAAGAGAGTGAGCACGACGCTTTTGCCACCGGACATAGTTCCACATCGATTTCGGCTGCGCTTGGCTTGGCGAAAGCTCGTGATCTGATGGATGAAAACAATAAAGTGGTAGCGGTAATCGGTGATGGGTCTCTTACCGGAGGCATGTCCTTTGAAGCTCTGAATCATTTGGGACACCTACAAACCGATTTAATTATTGTCCTTAATGATAATGAAATGTCGATCTCCAAAAATGTAGGGGCATTATCCCGGTATTTAACTAGGCTTAGGTTGAACCCCAGATTACGAAGGCTCAAAGCTGATGTTCAAGACATGTTGCAACGTATTCCCAGATTGGGACAGGTTACGGTTCGAACCCTCGAAAAACTGGAAGATAGCATTAGGTTCTTAGTTATTCCAGGAATGCTCTTTGAGGAATTGGGGATTAATTATTTGGGTCCCATCGACGGCCATAATATTCCTGATTTAATGCTGCATCTTAAACAAGCTTCAGTCCATAAAGGGCCGATATTGGTCCATGTGTTGACTACTAAAGGAAAAGGGTATGAGTTGGCGGAGGAAAATCCCCAAAAGTTTCACGGCACCGGTCCCTTCGAATTAAAGAACGGCAAAAAAATGTACGGTTCCCTGAGTACAAGCTATACTGAGATTTTTTCAAAAGTAATTGTGGAAATGGCGCGGCAGGATCCAAAAATTATAGCGATTACCGCGGCCATGACCGATGGTACCGGTTTGGTTAGCTTTGCCAAGGAATTTCCGGAGCGTTTTTTTGATGTGGGGATTGCCGAAGAACATGCGGTAACCTTAGCCGCCGGTTTGGCTAAAAAAGGGTTTCATCCCGTGGTCGCTATTTATTCTACTTTTCTGCAAAGAGCTTATGACCAAATTATTCATGATGTTTGTCTCCAAAAACTACCGGTCATCTTTATGCTTGATCGGGCCGGTTTAGTTGGCCCCGACGGCCCGACTCATCATGGTATTTTTGACCTCTCATATTTAAGGCATATTCCTAACCTAACAATAATGGCCCCTAAGGATGGTAATGAATTGCGGGATATGTTTTTTACCGCGCGGCAAATTAACGGCCCGGTAGCTATCAGATATCCGAAACGGGACGGTCTGGAACTGACCACGGAAGCAGCTGGGCTGAAAAAAATTCCGATTGGCCGTAGCGAGATTCTCCAACCAGGACAAGCTGTGGCATTAATCGCGGTAGGTTCCATGGTTGAAACTGCGGTTCGGGCCGGACGCTGTTTGCTAAAACAGGGGATTAATTGTACTGTTCTTAACGCCCGTTTCGTTAAACCTCTTGATGAAGACTTGTTGTTACAATTGGCAGATAGCCATCAAAACATCATCACCATTGAAGAGAATGTTAGAGCGGGAGGTTTTGGCTCCTCCGTTTTGGAGTTTCTGACCAATCGGGGCGTAAAGGGGAAAAATATTAAAATTTTGGGGCTGTCCGATGAATTTATTTCCCATGGCCCTACCGAGCTGTTATTACATAAATGTGGTTTGGATGTGGAAGGAGTATGTCGGGCGGTTCGGGAACTTAATTTATCGACTGTCGGTATTCAAGTGAGGAGATAAGTTATGGAGCAACGCAGTTATCGGTATTTGGATTTGATTTTAGGACTATTTGTTGCGGTTTTAATCATTAGTAACATTGTATCGGTGAAAGCGGTCCGTTTGGCGGTTCCCCTAACTGGAATGCATTTATCATTTGATGGCGGAACGATCCTATTTCCCGTCAGTTACATATTTGCGGATGTTCTCACCGAGGTTTACGGCTATGAAAGATCACGCCGGGTTATCTGGGCCGGGTTCTCAGGATTGATTTTAATGAGTATCACAATCTGGTTGGTGGGAATAATCCCGGCTGATCCCGAATGGACTTTACAATCATCGTATCAAAGTTTGTTAATGACTGCACCCCGGATAGCCCTAGCCAGCATGATCGCTTATTTTGTGGGCGAGTTCAGTAATAGTTACATTATGTCCCGCCTGAAAGTGTTTACTAAGGGGAAGTATCTCTGGGTTAGAACAATCGGTTCTACCTTAGTCGGCCAGTTGCTTGATTCGGTTATATTTGTGGTCATCGCTTTCGGTGGAATTTGGGAAAATTCACTGGTAATCAGAGTGTTGATTTCCAACTATATTTTTAAAACTATGTTTGAGGTTTTAGCGACTCCCTTAACTTATTCGATTACTCGTTGGTTGAAAGATAAGGAGAGAGAAGATCATTATGATTACGAAGCTAATTATAACCCATTTATCTTGAAGTAGGTTATTTTGCCAACAGGAAAGAGAAATAAAAAGGTGAATATCATCCCTCCAAACAAGCGGCGATAAAGTAAGTATATTAGCGCTGCTTTTAGAAGAAAATACTAGGTATCAGGAGGGATTATGCTTGGCAAAAAAAAGATTTCTAACTTTGATGATGATTGGGTTATTGCTAATTCCGACCAGAGCAGCTTTTGGTTATGGAGTATTCGGCTCCAGCGACCTAATGATTACTCCTTCAACAGCGACACTTAACGCTAATGATACCGGTTTTGCCCTTAACTTCGCCGAGGGGGATGTAACTTTATTCAACCTTGATTACGGCCTAATATCGGACTTGGAAATCGGGTTGTCGGTGTTAAACTATGATGATGACCGACCTTGGAGCGATGGCGGTGAGACCTATGTGACCCTTCGCGGTAAATACCGTTTGCTGCGTGAGACGTCATCCGCTCCGGCTTTGGCCATTGGGATCCAGGACATTGGTGAAGAAGATTTGGATGTCTCGCCTTACTTAGTAATTTCTAAAAATCTAGGACCAGATTTAGATGTTGATGGTTATCTTGGTGTCGGGGGCGGAGCAATAGACGGGATATTCGGGGGTTTGAGTAAAATCTTTAGGATCAGCCCCGCCCAGAGAGGCAGTAATAATTTGTCCAGGATCCAGTTGATTCTGGAATTTGATTCCGATAACATGAACCTGGCCACAAGATTTCAGATCGGACCCCGCATGAAAATCAACTTTGGTTTTTACGATATGGAAAACTGGATGGTGGGGATGACTTATACGATCTGAAGTCAGAAGACAGAAGTCAGAAGTCGGAAGTGACGGTTGACTCAAGAAAGGACTTTCGGGACTCTTGATCGTGTTAAACAAAGCGGTGTCCGCACTCGTAACGATTAGGGAGAACGATAGGGAAAAATACAAGTTAAAACGGCCCACTAAAGGCCGTTTTTTTAGAATTATTTATTCAATGGTTTGAGACTTATGCCGGATTAATAGATGTTAAAAAAGTCACCATAATCATTAATACGATTAATATGGGGAAAGAGAAAGAACTTTATGAAAAAGGTTACTATTTTAGCTTTAAATGTGATATTTTTATTATTTTCAACAAGATTTACCCTAGCCGACTCCGGTTGGGAAGTGTCAATCCAAGAATGGGATCTGGCCGGTTTTTTTGACTATACCCTTTATTATCCTTACTCCTCCCAAGTGATTTCCGAAGTAAAATTGCCCCAAAACCAATTAATGACTATCTTGAAGGCCAAGTACGTCTCTGCTACTGAAAAAAACTATCTTGGGTTGGTGTATGGCGGGACAGATACTAGGCTTAAGGGAAGGGGTTCCGACTCCGATTGGATGATTGAAGGTTCGGATCTATTAACCGATTATGGCGAATTGAACGCCTTTGGCAAGCAGAAGATAGCAGAGGTCGATTTGGGTAGGATGATCCTTAAGAATGAGACCCATCAAACCAACCTTTTTTTGGGTTGGGTCAGACAGAATACTACTAATGAACTAAGAGATATTGTTTATCAACTTAGCGAGGGGAATGACCTTGGAAACCAACCCCAACCGGATAATGGGAGTTATCTTAATGGAGAATTTAGCGGATTAATACTGGGAATCAATGAGACTTATAAAGTCAAGCCAAATTTATTATTAACCGCAGAGCTGAAAGGGTCATTTTTAAATGCCAAGGCTTATGGACACTGGGCCAACCACATTCCGGCCTGGAATTGGGAGAATACCGGTAACACGTTGGGTTATGGAGCTGATGTTGCTTTAAAATATACTTTCAACAGTAATATCCGGGCTGAGTTGGGCTACTACTATAATTACGCTAACTTTTCCGGTTGCAATGAAATACTTAACGGAGAATTAATACCGCAATTGGTCGACTTGAAATATGAGCGTAAAGGGTTGTATGCCGGAATGGTTTTGTTGTTTTGAGTGGTATTAAGATACGACACAAACTTGAGTAAAGTTTTTCATGCTCCCCTTTTCTGATCGTTTCCCCGGAAAAAATGATTGTTACTTTTCAATTAAAAAAATATGACCATAATTACAACAATCTTGACAGGTTTAGGGAAAAAGCATATCATGATTATATAATAAATGAATATTTTATTAACATATTCACAAGGAGATTGGAATGTCCGAAGACCGTAAAACAGAAATCTTACAAGCTTTCATGAAACTGGTCAGCCGATTCGGCTTGGAGAAAACGACGATACAGGATATTGCCAAGGATGCCGGGGTCAGTGTCGGAGTCATCTATAAAGACTATGCCAATAAAGATGAGTTAATTGATGCTTATGCCAACCTCGTGGTTGAAAAAATCATCGATGACTATCGCGATCTGATTGATGAAAATAAATCTCCGGAAGAGCAATTGTACGATCTGATCATTGGTTCGGTAAAGATTATCCACCACTACTTACTTGATGATCTAGGGATTCAGCAAATTTTGGCAGATGATATTTCCCTGAAGTATGTCCGTAAAAATTACTCGCGAAAAGCTGAAATTAAAAAGTGCTTTGTTAGTCTGGTAAATGATATTATGCAGGACGGGGTCGAACAGGGAGTATTTCAAATTAAAGATGTGCCTCTGACGGCAGAGTTGTTTTTGGATGCGTTTCAAGGATATTATATGAGTATTTTGTTTGAAGAAAACTACGTTGATCAGCTTTTAGAAAAGCGCGAGGCGATGTTCAGATTTTTAATAAAAAACCTCAAACGGTAGTTTTTTTTTGACTCCCCGTGAATAAAATAAAATATTATTCACAATTAACAAATTCATTGTTATGAATAGTCAATAATTTTTAAAGAGGTGATGAGTACAAAAGTTATTTTCTTTAGTAAATAAATTGTCTAATATAAGAGTTTAATTAAGGAGGAAATGTTTTGAAAAAAGTAATCATAATAGTTCTAGTTTGTTCTTTATTCTCTTTTACTGGTTGTATCTTCGGCAACAAGCAGGAAACTAGCTTCAAAAGTATGGAGCAGCTCCACCAGGAAAATGGTGTTCCGGTAAAAATCCAAGAAGTTAGAGCCGATGAGTTTGTAGCAGAATTGAAATACTCCGCTACCTTACGGGCGCGTTCCGAAGCAGTACGGTATGCCGGAATCGCGGATGTGGTCCAAGAGGTCCTTTTCAATGTCGGGGATTATATCCGGGAAAATGAAACCGTGCTAACTTTTCCGGAAAACAATCAAGGCGCCCAATACCATCAAATAAAAGCCAGTTATGAATTGGCCGAGGCGACCTACAAACGGATGGAAAAGATGTATCAGGAAGGGGTAATCTCCAAACAAGATTTGGACTCCGCCCGTGCTAATTTTGAAATAACCCGTGCCAATCTGAACGCAACGGATGACGTAATCCGGGTGAAAGCGCCGTTAAACGGGTACATAACCCAGCTAAACGTCAAACCCACCGATAATGTAAGTCCGGGCTTTCCCTTGTTTACCGTTTCCAATCTCGATCTGATCGAAGCTCAGATTTGGGCTTCATCGAAAGAGGCGGATCAGATTAAAGTCGGCCAGAAAGTCACTTTGGAATGGGATGGTAAACTGATTGAAGGCTCAGTAATTCAGGTCAGTCAAATCATGGATGTTAATCGCAAAGCATTTGAAGTTAAAGCCTTATTTAAAAACCCGGATAAGGTTTTGACCAGCGGGATCACAGCTGATATTTCAATTCGGACTTATAATAATGCTCAAGCAGTGGTAGTGAGTCGAAAGAACCTGATTGAAGAAGGCGGTAAGCGTTTTATCTATGTCGTCAATAATGGTATGGCTGTTAAAAGGGAGGTCTCGGTAGGAAGGGAGCAGGGTGCGCTCATTGAAGTCAACTCAGGATTAAAATCGGGTGAGTTTATCATTACCGAAGGCAATAAAATGGTGGAGGATCAGATCAAAGTTAAAATTATCAATTCGTAATTTTTACCGCGAAAATCAGGAGGGAATACCATATGTTTTTATCGGACCTTTCCATAAAAAGGCCTGTCATGATGTTCATGATCTTGACGACATTTTTACTATTCGGCTTCATCGGGTATAATAATTTGCCTTTAGCCTTAATGCCGGAAACTAATATGCCTGTAGTTACAGTACAGACCATCTATAGCGGCGCTAGTCCAATTGAGATTGAAAGTCAGATTACTAAAAAGGTCGAAGATGAAGTCGCCTCCTTGAGCTTGATTGAAAGTATGAATTCTTATTCAATGGAAAACGTATCCATTGTTCAAATTCAATTTGATTTAGGTAAAGATGAAAATGTTGCTCTTCAGGAAGTTAAGGATAAAGTAGATCAGATCTTAAATGAACTTCCAGACGGGGCCCAGCAACCGGTCATCCAAAAGATTGATATTACAGCTACACCAATTATGAATATCATTATGGAAGCGGATCTGCCCGCTACGGAACTTTATGATATTGCTGACAAAAAGGTGAGGGAAAGACTCTCCCAGGTTGAAGGCGTTGGTAAAATAGATCTCTTCGGCGGCGAAGAACGGGAGATCCGTGTTGAACTGGATAAGCGGATTGTTTACGAAAACTCCTTATCCCTTACTCAGTTAGCCGGTATTATAGGCGCTGCCAACCTGGATATGCCGGGAGGCAATTTAAAAGAAGCGGGGCAGGAATATTCGGTACGCTTCAAAGGTGAAATTCCTAGCCTTGACACCTTAAGGAATCTTAATGTTCCAACCAACGCCGGCTTCAGAAAACTTTGGCAAATAGCGGATGTCAAAGATTCCATCAAGGAAGTCCGTCAACGGGTCACCTATATTAATAATCAAACCAAACTCCGCAGCGATAATTCTGTCTTGCTCACTGTAGTTAAGAACCCAATCAGCAATACTGTTAAAACAGTAGAAACAATCACTAAAATTTTGCCCGAGATCGAGCAGGAATTAGGAACCGGCATTAAGTTGACTGTGGTACGGGAAGAAGGAACTTTCACCAAGAATACTGTGGCCGATGCTTTCGGCAATATTTATCAGGGTATAATACTGACAGCCCTTGTCTTACTGCTTTTCTTGCACAACCTGCGGTCCACTTTGATCGTGGCGATCTCAATGCCGATGTCAATTATTCCTACTTTCATGGTCATGAACATGCTGGGTATTTCATTAAATGCTTTATCACTCATGGGGTTATCAACTGCCAGCGGTATTTTGGTAGCTAACTCAGTTGTGGTTTTAGAGAACATCTTCCACCGCAAAAGGCTGGGTGAAAATAGTAAACAAGCGGCGTCGCTTGGTACGGCTGAGGTAACAACAGCGGTGATCGCTTCGACTTTAACCAATATCGTGGTTTTTTTACCAATCGGAACTATGCCGGGAATGGTTGGAATGATCCTCAAAGATTTTGCCTTGACCGTAACCATCGCCACCTTATTTTCGATTGTAGCGTCATTTACAGTTACCCCAATGTTGGCGGCGTTAATCCTACCCGATGAGCTTAACGAAAAAAATCGTTTCAGCGCTGTTTTTGATCGTGTATTTAAAAAATTGGAAGATGGTTATCGGAGTTTGCTCCGCTTCACTTTATCAAGTAAAAGTCAGAGCCTAATAGTGATTGGACTTACGATACTACTATTTTTCGGCGCTGTATTACTCTTTACCAAAGTGCCTTTTGATTTTATGCCTTCTATGGATAACAATAGCATTAATATTATAGCCGAATTACCGGAAGGGTATGATCTGGGCGAAACAGCCGATCTTGTAAGGCAGATTGAAGACAGAACCAAAAACCATCAGGAAGTAGTTAGTTTGTTGACCAATCTTGGTAAAGTCTCCGATCTTAACCAAGGGGTCAATATGGCGTTACTAAAGGTCACATTAGTGGATAAAGATGAGCGAGAGCTGACGGATAAAGAATTAGCCGCCTTGCTCACCAAGGAATTTTCTG
>JAAYEK010000268.1 GCA_012728785.1 Bacillota bacterium
AAGACATGGTGTCCCGAAAATGGGAGATGAATCTAAGGTTAATTAATTATACTCCTTGGTCAAAAGTGTTACTTGGTATTTTAATACTAGTTCCGCTGCTCTATTATAAGCCTTCCCAAAAAATTATTGAACTGATCCGGAACTATCCGGACTTTTTACGAGGTTTTTTGGGTTTGGTTTTTACCGCTTTGATCGCCTTAATCCTTAATGATTCCGGAATTGTTACCGTAGCTACAATGCTTCTTTTTGGCGGAGTCCTATTGCTTTTGATTTCCTTTGAAGAACTGAACAAAAGGAGCGCTTGAAAGTGGGTATGGCAAAGATCAAGGTTGTTGAGGAATCAACCATTGAAAATCTGGTCAGAGAGTTAATTGACGCCAAGGGTGAACAGGTAATCCTGGAAGTGGCTGAGGGGACTTTTCTGTTACACAATGAGGTCAATTTGCGGCTCTTAAAATTTTATGCCGAGGAAGAAGAAAAAGAGATTCTAGTCGATACTAATGACGCTGAGCTAATTGGTTTGGCCCATCAGATTGGTATTGCCGCCAAAGACAACCAAGGGCCCCTTTTTTTCAAAGAAAAGCTTGAAACGGAATCGGCTTATCAAAGGGCCAAAATTGAAATAGCCGCCTCTCCCGAGACTAATAACGAGAATATTGAAATGGGATGGATTCATTGGCCGGGTAGATTACAGTTGGCGATTGTTTTTGCATTGTTCAGTTTGGTCCTGGCCTGCTGGTGGGTTTTGCAACCACGGGCGGTAATCCTGGTTTATCCTAAGGAACAAACCCTTAACTTTTCAACAGTCGCCCAAATCGGGACCGCCTTTAACTCTCAGGAATTGCCGGCAGGCAAGATCCCAGCCAAAATCCTGGAAAAAGATAACCGGATTAAAGTTCAAACCGTCGCTACCGGTTCGAAAATTGTCGGTGTAACCCCGGCGGTAGGCAAACTGACCTTAATAAACAGCACCAATCAACCGGTAGTACTTCCTAAAGACAGTGTGGTCATTGGAAAAGCAGGGGCCCGCTTTCTGACGGATCGGGACGTTTTGGTCCCCAAACGGCATACCAAATATCAAGATGGAATCGCCATTGGTGAAGAATACGGTCGCGCCGAAGTAGGCGTTACGGCTGAAAAGAAAGGGACTATCGGTAATCAACCCGGGAAAAGCATTACGACTCTAGACGGGAAACATCAGCGTTTTTTGAAGGTGATTAATTCCGCGCCTACTAGAAATGGTACGGATAAGCGGGTGGCTGTGGTTACCCTCAATGATGTCAAAAAAGGGGAGACCGAGGCTAAAAGGCAGATGCAATTAGTTGGAAATGAGGAGATTTCCGGACTTACCGGCCAGGAATATCTTTTCCTTCCCGAGTTGACTGCGTCGGAGATAATTAGGGTCGTAAACGAGCCTGATATTGGGGCTGAAAGTGAATTGGTCGAAACTACCCTTGAATATCGTACTTCAATTTTGACTCCCTTGACTGATGATATTGCAAAATACCTGGTCCGTAAATTTGAGGAAAGTATTCCTGAAGGGTTTCAACCCGCAAATAGGCAAGTGGCGTTAACAGCTATAAACATCGGCCCAATAGCGGATAATAGAGCGCAATTAAAGCTTAACGGAAATGGTTTGATCAAAGGGGTGCTGGATGCCGGTAAGCTTAAGGACCTGATTAAAGGAAAGACCAAGGATGAGGCTGCGGATTTATTGACTCAGCAAAATGAGGTAGCCCATTTTAAAATCAATTTAAAGAATAACGCTAAAAGAATACCCAATCATCTTTTTCAAATTAAAGTGGTTTTCCCGGCGGGAGGCCAAAAATAGGGATTAATAGAATAAAAATTAATGAGGTAAATTAAATGCGATGGATGGGGTTGGATGTCGGCCAACGTCGAATCGGAATCGCCCTAAGCGATCCGTTGGAGCTTTTTGCGCAAGGGTATGGTGTTTTAGAACGCAGCGCCTCCCTTAACCAAGATTTCCAGGAGTTAAATGAAATAATTAGTCAGGAAACTGTGGAAGGGATTGTAGTGGGGCTTCCTAGGAATATGGATGGAACTGAAGGGGTTATGGCTGAAAAGGTCCGGGGATTTAGCAAAAAAATGGAGGAAAGATTTGGTTTGCCGCTATTTTTTTGGGATGAACGGCTTTCAACCGTAGCCGCCGAACGGGTCCTTCTAGAAGCGGATCTCTCCCGAAAAAAGAGAAAGCAAAAGATTGACAAAGTAGCAGCGGTATTTATTCTTCAAAATTTCCTCGATTCTCGAAATAAGAGTTGAAATAATTAGTAAG
>JAAYEK010000269.1 GCA_012728785.1 Bacillota bacterium
AGAAAAAATTGATTATCCTTTAAATGAATGGGAGATCGTTGAAGAATGTTTTGAACCGGGTAACATTCATAAAAATGAATCGATTTTTGCCACCGGAAACGGTTATATCGGTCTGAGAGGGAATTTTGAAGAAGGTAATCCTTCCCCGCGGATCATGGGAGTGGAAGGGACCTATATCAACGGTTTCTACGAGATCTCTCCTATGCAATACGGTGAAAAAGCTTATGGTTTTCCGGAAAAAAACCAAACAATGTTGAATGTTACCAATGGGAAGATTATCAAACTGTTTCTGGAAGATGAAGAGTTTAATATGACTAAGGGGGAAATGGTAAGTTACCGGAGGAGTCTCAATTTAAAAGAAGGCTATCTCCGTCGGAACATCATCTGGATTTCGCCTCAAGGGCGGAAAATCAAGCTAGATATTATTCGTTTGGTTTCTTTTACCAATAAATATTTGGTGGTAATCAATTATAAAGTCACTCCTTTGAATTTTGACGGGGTGATCAAATTAGTCTCCGCCTTAGATGGAAACATCCAAAATCTAACTGCGGAAGCTGACCCCCGGGTGGGTTCCGGATTGAAAAGGAAAACTCTCGAAGTAGAATCGGTGATCTGTGAGGATGATTTAGGATTGCTGGTCCAGAAAACGCAGCGGGTCAAGGCCAAATTGGCCTGTGCTATGCAGAACCAGCTGGTGACGAAGGGACCGTTTGAAATCGAGAACCGGTGTTTCAAAACTCGGGTAGAAGTAATTTATCGGGTTGAGGCTAAGCAAGAACGGCCGGTTGTCTTGAACAAGTATCTAGCCTATACAACCTCCCAGGAACTGGGGGAAAACAAGGTCCTCTTCGGCGCCATGAAGATCGCTACCCAGGCCAGAAGCCAAGGCTTTTCCAAAATTCTCAAAGCCCAAAAGGATTATTTGGAAAGATTCTGGGACAAGTCGGATTTGGTGATCAAAGGCGACCCAGGCATTCAACAAGGCATTAGGTTCAATATGTTTCATTTGTTGCAATCCGCCGGTAAAGACGGAAAGACTAATATCGCCGCCAAAGGGTTGACTGGAGAAGGGTATGAGGGCCACTATTTTTGGGATACCGAGATGTATATAATGCCGTTTTTTTTGTACACCAATCCCGAGATCAACCGGAAGCTTTTAGAATATCGCTATCACACCTTGGAACAAGCCCGGGCAAGGGCTAGGCAAATGTCTCATCCCCGGGGAGCCTTATTCCCCTGGCGGACTATTAACGGCGAAGAATGTTCCGCCTATTTTCCCGCTGGAACTGCTCAGTACCATATTAATGCCGATATTGCCTTTGCGATCAAGCGGTATCTGGAAGGGACCGGGGATTGGGATTTTATGGTTAGTTATGGAGCAGAGCTATTATTTGAGACTGCTAGGTTATGGACTGATTTGGGCGGTTTTATTCCGAAACGGGATAACCGGTTTTGTATCAACGGGGTGACTGGGCCTGATGAATACACGGCTATTGTCAATAATAACTTTTACACTAATCTGATGGCTGCGGAAAATTTGGCCTATGCCCACCAGGTAGCTCAATGGATGAAGCATAACCGGACTGAAGATTACCTGAGTTTAGCCGCGAAGATCGGGTTGGAAGAAACAGAATTGGAACACTGGAAAAAAGCGGCGCAAAACATTTATCTGCCATATGATCCAGAATTGGGCTTATACGCCCAGGATGATTCATTCTTCGCTAAGGAGGTTAGGTCGGAGGATAAAGAGCTGAAAAGGCCGATGCTATTACATTATCACCCGCTGGTCATCTACCGTTATCAAGTATGCAAACAGGCGGATGTGGTCTTGGCGTTATTTTTATTGGGCCAGCGATTCGAGTTGGAGGAGAAAAAGAGAAACTTCGATTATTACGAAAAGATCACCACCCATGATTCTTCTTTGTCTGAATGTATTTTTAGTATTGTTGCTTCCGATATTGGGTATCATGACAAGGCCTATCAGTATTTTCTGGACTCCATTAGAATGGACTTGGATAATCTCCAGGGTAATACCAGCGCCGGTAATCACATTGCCAATATGGCCGGATCTTGGATGATGGTGATCAACGGTTTTGCCGGGATGAGAGTATATGATGATGTGCTTAGCTTTAAGCCCCATCTTCCTAAGGAATGGAATGAGTATAGTTTCAAAATCACTTACCGGGGAAAAGTGGTTAAATTAACCATAAACCAGCAGGGGACAAAATATGAGCTCCTGGAGGGTGATGAGTTGGCTATTTTACACAATGGGGAAGAAAGGATCTTAAAGAACATTTATCCGGCTTTGATTTGTTAGTTTATTAAAGCGTGTATTATACAATTTTATCCAAAAGGCAGATCGCTTCTTTTTTACAGGCGTTCCTACAAACTCCACAGCCGTAACATTTGTGCGGATTGATGTAGCATTTTTGGTTAACTACTGAATATTCTATGGCCCCAAATTGACATAACCTTTGGCAGTTTCGGCATCCCATGCAACTTAAGGGGTCGATATCGGCGATATATTCAGCCTTAAACATCACATTCACCAGATCGGAGCTGATTTGGATCTTATAGGCCATGCAGTCATGGTCGCAATTACAGATAGCGCCGATAAAAGGGGTTTTGAAGGTCCAGATTGAATGGACTAAACCGTTTCGGTCAAATTCTTTCAACAGTTGCTTTGCTACTTCTACGGTCAGCGTTTCCATTGATGATTCTAATTCGGGCCAATATTTGATTGTATCAGAAGGGTCAACGCTTAATAGCAAGCAATACCGGGCGTTCTTTTTACCAGCAGTAACACTCCTGCAGACACAAGGGATGCGCGTGATCGATTGTGTCATTTCGACTATTCCCAACGCGTCTTCCAAGGGGACTACCTGACCATAGTGGTTGCTTTTGGCGTTAATCGTTACGATTTTTCGGATGAAGCGGTAGGCTAGCGGTAATTTGTTCCTACCCCATTCCAACTTCTTAAGATTGGTATAAGCATGGGAACGAAAGTTTGGGACAAAATCTTTAATGTACCTTTGACGGGCTGGATCGGCTAAAAGTTCCTTAGAGTAGTTATCCATCACTTCGTACCACTTTTTCCCCTCACCGTGTTTGGTGCAGAATTCACACAATGAAACCACTCCCAAAAAGGATTTTCTAACAAAGAACACTATAATCCTATTTTGCCATAGCTTTTACTTATGAATTCTAAAAGATCTACCTCATTTAACAGAGCGAACTTCATCATTAAGTGATATTGTTATTAATAATACTTTGAATTTCATTTATTGTCGGCGGATTTAAAGCCATTGGAAATCTCATACAAACTGAAGCAGCCGTGGCGGCGGCGAATTTTACCGTTTCCTCATCACTTAAGCCGTTTAAGATTCCATGAACCACACCGGCCCGAAAAGTGTCGCCTGCGCCGAGGGTACTTTTAACATCCACCTTATAGGGGAGTATTTTTTTGATTGGTTCACCTTTACGGCAATAAAGGATCTCTTTGGCGCCAAAGGTAAAAATCACGAGGCCGTCTGAAGCGTTAGTGTATCTACTGCATAAATCATTAATGTTTTCCTTAGGGTAATTGTTTTTGATGAATTCATTGGAAATTACTGTCGCCGTAGCGTTTTTAAATATAATACTTTCGGGCGCGCAATCGATGGTGACATACTTTTTTCTTAAAGCGACGCATAATTCCGCGACTAAATCGGATTCTTCTCCGAAAAACGGGTCCAAGGATACTATTTTGGCGCTATCGATAGCTGATTTGTCCGGCTTTGACCATCTTTTCCGGTCGCTAAAATAATTGTTGAATTTCCCAAAAACCGTCCTGGAATCTTTATCAATCAACACTAGATCCTGTACACCATCGAAATCAGGGTCAAAGTGCATGCTTGAGCAATCAATACCATATTTAATGCAGAATTCGTTAAGCCCATTCTTAGTTCTTTTTCCTAGAAAAGGCCCGTCAATTTTGACTTTGTACCCCAAGTTCGCCAATACTATGGCAGAGTTGGCTGTTTCACCGCCCGGTAAGATATGAGTTTCCGCGATCTCTTGATAGGAATCGGCCTCGGGGTAGTGGCCGGCTAAAAGATGAATGGTTGATAGTAAAGTCATTCCATATAAGTAGATATCCAAGCTCTTATTTTCTGTCGGTAATGTCATCGATACACCATCCTTCTAAATGCGATTCGCCGAATAACGGTATTTGATTAACAGCAATATTTTACCATAAAGATAACTTAAAAACTACGGTCACAGAGGCGCAGAGATAATAATAAATGGACATCATAAATCAACCGTTATTGAAAATAGGGTTTTAAATTTAAGGCAGGATTAAAACATGGTTTTACGGAATTATATTAGCAAAGATTTACCGGAGGAAAAGATGAAAAACCCAAAAATATTGATTATTGGCGACTATACAAATTATCAATACCACCCCTTTTCTGGAATTGCCCATACATTAGAGGGACTTTTGTCCGGTAGGGGATTGGAACCCAAATTTACCGAGGATCGAAAGGAATTGGAGCCAGAGAATCTTTCCCAATATGACGCCCTGATTACTTATGTCGAGTCATGGGACCAAGTGTTACCTTCAAATCAGATCCAAGGTATATTGGACTTTGTCGCTTCAGGGAGACGGATTTTTGGGGTTCATTGTGGTATTTCCTATGCTAATCCGGAATATTACGAATTATTTGGGGCCCGCTTTACAAACCATCCTCCTTTACATGAATTTCCCGTTAAAATTAGTGGTGAAAAACATCCTCTGACCGATGGTTTAGCTGATTTCCGGATCGAAGATGAGTTATACATGTTTGATTATAAGGATTTTTTACAATTAAAAGTACTAATGGAGGGGGATTTTGAAGGAAAAGCGTACCCCCTCGCTTGGGAGAAGAAGGCCGGAGCGGGAGCTTTGTTATATCTGGCATTAGGCCATGATCAGCGTGCGTTTGGGAATGAGATGTTTCAAAAGACCTTGCTTAACGGGGCGCTTTGGGCGATCCCCAAATAGGATCAATGGTCGGATCTATCGTTCCCTGTTTCCAGCTCAGGGTTTCGGGCGCTAACCAACTGGGAACGAGACATCTTTTAACCTCGAAAATTACCAGGAAAGTGGTTTCCCAGTATAATCAAAGTACATTCCATCATCCAGACGCCACTTCGTTTGAGTAAGGTTAAAGATTCCTGCGGCGGCTTCTTCGGGAGTAATGTCCGCTTCGGCACCGCCCATCTCCGTCCGCATCCAGCCGGGGTGAAGGTCCAAAATTTTAATGCCGCGGGGCTTTAGGTAGTTTTGCATTATCTTGGACTGCATGTTTAAGGCAGCTTTCGACATGCAATAATCGTACTCCCGGTCCCGCCAGCAATCGGAGATGCTCCCGGCTTCCGAGGAGATATTGACCAATAATTTTTGGGAGCCTTGATCTAAAAGTTTACAAAAATGTTTGGCCACTCTAAGGGGGCCTAAGGTGTTCACTTGGAAGGTGGTCAACACACTATTAAAATCAATCTCTTCCAGGGGAAGATAGGCTTGTTCCAGATGAATACCGGCATTATTGATCAGAATATCCAGACTGCCTATGCGGTTTACAGTTTCAGCAGCGGCTTTAGCAACTTCAGCTTCATTGGTGACATCCATCGTGATGATCATTAACTGTTCGGAATAACTATTCGCTAAGCCGAGTAGATTTTCCTGAAGGTTTTGATAGCCCGCGATTACAAAATAGTCCATCTCCAAAAATCTTTTGGTTAACGCTAAACCCAAACCACGCCCGGCGCCGGTAATGAGAATGTTTTGCATATCATAGCTCTCCTTATTCTTCACTTTTTTGCTTTAACTAAAGTCTATAATACAGGAATTGCTACAATCATTTTTCCTCGGTTGTTTTTTGAATTTCATTCATCATTTCCATTGTAATTTCTTGAATCTTAGGCATCATATTCATGGTGTACTTTTGGCTGATAGACATCGATTTTTCCATTAACAGCGGCATTTTTTCAAGGGTCTTCCGGCCGATGGGAGATTCATAAAAGCTGATTAATTCATTGACTTCCGCTTCGGTATAGACCGACATATAGAGTTGGATAAAATCATCTTTCATCTTATCCCAGCTCATTTCTTCCTTCATTACATTGAATATCTTATCAAAAAAATTCTCCATCAGCCGGGACTGTTCTGCGGTAAGGTCCGTTTGCTCAAATTGTTGAGCGAGCATTTGTTTGATTTGGGGAAACATTTGTTCCATAAGTTGATCTTGGTTCATAAGCACCAGCAGTTTTTCAATAGAAGCGCGATGGGTAGTATCATCGGCGGTGACGTTAAAAGAGAAGACTAGGGAAATTAGGGTTAAAAAAATAAAAACGCTAAGTCGTTTCGGCATAATGCTCCTCCTAAATAAATTTTGTAAATAATTTCTATACTTTTTTTAAAATTCCTGCAAGTCTAATTATAGAGATAGTTTCCGATCACTTTTCACTTTTCAATAGGTATGATGGGTAATTAATCCTCTATGCCATCGCCTTTGCTTTTAATTCTTTAGGAATCTTTTCAAAGAAGCAGATTATATTAAAGATAAAGTGTTGAAAGACCATCTTAAATTACAATATTATTGCTTTTGAATTATAGATTTCCACCGCTTTTTCGTAATGTTTATCAGTTAATTTCATAAAACGTTTTCCAAAAAAGAGGCCGATAACACCGGTAGCAGCAAGATCCCAACTGGGTTCTTCAGCTCCGCCGATTGCTTCTCCCAAAGGATAACCAATTAAAAACCCGCCAGTGGAGGCAAAGAACGTAACAAAGCGAGAATATCTTTTTGCTTTTTTGACTTCAGGTATTGATTCAGGTATCATATTTAATTTCGCTTCCAATTGCTCATAGCTTAATTGGTTATCCCCATAATAATAGAGGTTTCTAGAAGCAGTCTTTTTTATCACAATACTTAACATTTTAGGTTCCTGGTTTGCGATTGCCTTTTCAACGGAAGTTTTTTCTTCCCAGACCACTTCGGTTGCTTCCCAATTTGAATCAATAAAGGATTTAATACATTGTTCGAAGACATTTCGAATGTTGTCTTCGTGATACTCCGTGACATCCAGAAAACTTACTTTCTCAACAAAGGCCTCTGTTTCGAATAATTTGCCGAGTTTACCTTCAGAAGTTTTAAAAAATTCCATTTCAATCTCTGCTCTGGAAAATTCGCCGTTTATTCTAGTACTTTCGCTGATTTCAAATTTGGTAA
>JAAYEK010000270.1 GCA_012728785.1 Bacillota bacterium
CATAATAAGCCCGTCGGATCAAGCATAATAACCGGGTTATTCCGACAATATGCATACAAATTCGGATTATTCGGATCCCCCGCCGGATCCTCGCTCACAAACCTCCCCAACTCCGAATCATACCACCGAGCATTATAATAATGCAACCCAGTATCCGGGTCATACTCCTTCCCGGTAAAGCTATGCAACTCCTCAAAGTCGGTATCAGCGCTCTTCCCAAACTGCGTCCCAAAGGCCAAATAATCCGCACTCCAAACCTTCTTACCGTCAACATCGGTAACCGCCCGGACCGACCCCAGATGGTCCGTGATATACCAATACTTCTTCGCATCCGGGTCGCCTATCGCCCCATCCACCCTGGCCAAATGCTACCCAAGGCATATCTTAATCCGTCCGTCCGATATTCTCTTTTCAAAGATCGGTTCCGTGCCCTGAATACCACAAGTCGAAAGTCTAATGTTGAAAGTCAAAAATAAAACACCACAGATATTGAACTTTTTGTTTTGGCTATACTAAATGCTCAATTTAACAAGTTTCCCTTCTCACGACACGGTCGGCAATCAAGTTTTTCCCTGTCAAACGACGGTGATTTTCCGTGGTTTGAGGTGGGCGTTCTTGAAATTATCGGGTCAGTTCTAAGGATTAAGATCAATATCCGCTCCTGAAAGGCAAGTATCATCATACTTTGTTCCCTTATAGACTTCATCAATTACTAGTCTAATTGTTCTTGATTTTTTATTTACCTTGATTACTTGGGGTTTCATACTGTCATTTAAGGAAATCTTAGTTTTACTACCATCAGAAAAATTTAGGGTAGCGGTTTTTATTCGATTATTGTTTTTAAAAACTACATCATTCTTGGTATAACCATTGGTAAGAGTTAAACTGTTAATCCAAACTGGATCGTCAAAACTAAGTTCAGCCCATTCTCCAATTCCACTCTTATTATTGTCAGGAACCCAGGCGGTTTGTGAATTGTTATCTATTAAATTTTGGACAGGATATAATTTGTCGTCATATTTTGCCGAAGATACTCGAATTGCATATAAAATAGTATCGTTTATAGGATTTACTGATTCACCTTTTTTGGAAAAATCATTAATAGCTAATAAACCTAACCTACTATTAGCTAACAACAATTCAATATCTGATGAATCTTTATCTTCTAATGCTTTTCGATAAAATATATGTGCATCTTTTATCTTTCCTTCAGCTTCGAGATTAAGTCCTATATACAGATTGATTATGCTGTTATTTTCTTTGGTAACCTTAGACAATAACTCATCTAATGTGATATATCTAGCATAATACTTAAGTAACTGGGAAACCTCACTATTATTATTAATAAGCTTTTCCGAGACAATCTTTTTAAAATATTGACGTTTTTCTATTATGGAAAGTTTATTATCTAAAATCTTCCTTAACACCCTCAATAAGATTTCTTCTCTTGTAGATTCAGGATTAACACTATAATAATCAAATGAAGGATCATAAGATTTTAATCTCACAGAAACTTTGGTAATCACTTCATAACAATATGTTGCATGAGGGTCAAAGAAACCTTCTGAAGTACCAGCATACCATATCCTAGCATTATTTAATTTGCCAAGCATAAAATAAGAATCGGCAATTAGATTTCTTGCGTAAACATACACTTCATCTGAATAATTAGTCGATTCATCCCCTTCCCCATCTTCATTTTCTTCCGCCCATTGATCACATTTACCAACAAACTCGGTTAAATCTTTAATTACAACTTCATATTTTCCATTCTTATAAAGTTGATCATAATAATTGATATTTATTTTTGTACCATTTGCATTGGCAATATTATAATTAGAGAATAATATTAGAGTTATAAGAATTAGAAAGTTTTTCCTATACATTATATCTCCCCCTATAGACGACTAACATAAACACTTCCAATATAATTACGGGTGTGTAAAATAATTTGTGTAAACTCCTTGCCGATATAAATAACAAGGAGTGATACAAATGGAAATTGATAAAACCCTATTAAAACAAATCGTCAAAGAAAAAGGCCTTAAGACAATTGAAGATGTCGAAGACTTCGTCAAGGAATTAGTAGGGCCAACCATCCAAGCCTTACTGGAAGCAGAGATGGAAAACCAGCTCGGCTATAGTAAGTACGACTACAAAAACAAACAGACTGATAATTCACGGAATGGTTCAACCAAAAAGACTGTCCGGACCAGTCACGGCGAAATAGATTTGCAAATACCTCGTGATCGTAATGGCGAATTTGACCCAATTGTAGTCAAGAAACATCAAAAAAACGTCACCAGCATTGAAGACCGGATAATCTCGATGTATGCTAGAGGAATGACAGTCCGGGACATTCAAAAACATTTAAATGATATATATGGAATTGATGCATCACCGACTCTTATTTCAAACATTACCGATAAAATTCTACCTTTAATCACTGAATGGCAAAATCGGCCGTTACTTCCGGTGTATGCCCTGGTCTTTTTAGACGCCATTCACTACAAAGTGAGGCACAATAGCCAAATTGTCGGTAAAGCCGCCTATATGGTCGTTGGAATTGATTTAGACGGCAGAAAAGACGTGCTTGGCATGTGGGTTGGTGAAGCGGAAAGCGCCACTTTTTGGTTAAATGTTTTAACCGAATTACAAAACCGTGGAGTTAAAGACATCCTGGTTATGAGTGTTGATAATTTAACAGGTATCAGTCAGGCTATCTCCGCCTGCTTCCCCCAGACTGAAATACAGAAATGTGTGGTCCACCAAATTCGTAATTCGTTTAAATATGTACCAAGAAAACATGTAACCGAATTTATGAATGATTTAAAACCGGTTTACCAAGCCCCCAGCGAAAAGGAAGGATTACGCTATTTAGATTTACTTGAAGAAAAGTGGGGAACCAAGTATGTTCTAGCTGTTAAACCATGGCGTGCCAACTGGGATGAACTAGCTACATTTTTTGATTATCCTGCTGAATTACGAAAAATCATGTACACTACTAATATTATTGAATCTTATCATCGTCAACTACGAAAGGTTACTAAAGCAAAGAGTATTTTCCCTAATGATGAAGCTTTATTGAAGATATTATATCTGATTACAATTGATGTAACCGAAAAATGGACTAAACGTGTCCCGGAATGGCAATCGATTATTACTAAATTAGCGATTCGTTTTGGCGAGCGGGTGAGCAAAAACTTATCATAATAATTTGGAGTTTACACAAAAAAATTGACAGACCCATAATTACCTTCATTTGCTTCATTCCCACCTATAGCATCATAAAAACTAATCCAATTACTTCCACTTGGATAATCACCTTTTCCTGGTCTTAAAGTCAAACATCCCTCCGAACCATTACTTACATCATCGAAACCACTATGAAAATGAATATAATTAGCCCACTTTTCATTATTATGCTTAGAATTTTCATTTGTTGTATCAATTGGTTCATTATTATTTAATATTGCTGCCCAATAATAACTACCATTCTCATCACTTTCATTTCCATATTTACTATAGTGTTTCCCTTTAGTCATTTCATAAACTCCTTCAACTATTTCAGCATATGATGATTTATTAGGCTTAGTACTCCCCTGCCAAGCACCAACAGCCCCTTCTTCTTTTCCAACAACAACTACTATTGCTCGATATTTTTTTGCACCTGTAACAAAATCATCAACTGCTATAACATTTCTTTGATCTGTAATCTTCACTGGAACTCCTTTTACATAAGACAACGTTTGTGTTTGTGAGTTTCCATCTTTGTCAGTAACTGTTACTACCTGTTCTGTGACATTTCCTCTTTCTGTTGTTGTAACAGTAACTGTAGCACCGTCTTTGTTGGTATACGTTTCCGTCATAACAGATACATCTTCACTGTATATCGCTATATAAAAAGAGTAATTTACACCTGGTACGTTTGTAGGAGTAGTTACCGATTGATAACTAGATATGGGGCTATCATGATAATACCCAGGATTACTCCCTCCAGGAGGCGTACTAATAACATTCCCATTAGTATCGGTAATAGTCCCGTCCGCATGGCTTATCGTACCGGTTGAAGCATCATAACCATATAACCCTGTAGGGTCACTATATCGTAATGGTCAGGTCGAAGAATGGCGCGGTAGCTCTTGCCCCGTTTCCATTCCCCGCCTTAAGAACCGTACGTGAGGTTTTCCCTCATACGGCTCACTAGTCGAGTTCTTGTAACGGTTTATGGTTCCGTC
>JAAYEK010000271.1 GCA_012728785.1 Bacillota bacterium
AAATCTTGCCGGTGGTATTGCACATAATTTTAATAATATCTTGGCAGTTGTGTTAGCTAATATCCAACTGGTAAAAATAACCTTCGAAAAAGGCAAAGATTTCGAAAAATATTTATCCAGCATGGAAAAGGCTGTAAATAGAGCTTCTGCTTTAACTAATCAATTATTAACTTTCGCTAAAGGTGGAGCGCCTATTAAAAAGCCTACTTTATTAGGGGATTTATTAATTGAATCGGTTGAACTAGGAATAAACGGTACCAATTTAAAATGTAATATTTCAATTCATGATCAATTATGGCCGATTGAAATTGATCCCAGTCAAATTAGCCAGGTATTTAACAATCTGACTAATAATGCGGTTCGGACTACATCGGGCGAAGGTGTTATTGAAGTAACCGCCCGGAATATAATAGTCACCAATCAGGATATTTTACCCTTGTCCCGAGGAGAGTATATCCAAATAGTTTTTAAGGATAACGGTCCGGGATATTCAAAAGAAAAACTGAAGCGAATTTTTGATCCATACTATCTTTTTGATCAGGAAGAAAGCGATTTGGGTTTAGCAGTATCCTATTCCATAATTAAAAGACATAACGGCTTCATTAATGTTCAATCCGAACCAGGAGGTGGCGCTTGTTTTACTATTTATCTGCCTACCATAAAAGATGATAATACGGTTCAGGAGTCCACTCCAACTATTTCAGAAAAAGGAAGCAAGATTATTTTGATGGATGATGAGGTCTACATCACGGAACTCATCGGTGAAATGTTAAAAGAAATGAACTTTGAAGTTAAGACTGCCAAAAATGGCGCCGAAGTTTTGGAGTTATATCAAACTGCTCTTCAAACAGAGCAACCCTTTGATCTGGTTATAATGGATCTTACCGTACCTGGAGAAATGGGGGGGAGAGAGGCCATATCCCATTTGCTCAAGATAGATCCTTCCGTTAAAGCCATTGTCTCTAGTGGGTATTCCAATGATCCGGTAATGTCGGATTGTAAAAGTTATGGATTTAGCGGAATGGTCACCAAACCTTATAAAATCGAGGAACTATGTCAAGAAATTAACCGGGTGTTAAGTTTAAATTCGGAGGGGTCATATAAAATGACAATATAATCTCTAACAGCATTTATATGTCAATAATACATTATTTATCATTCTAAAGAAGGAAACGGAAATCAATTATCGAATGGAATTGGGGCTGGTTTCCTTTTTTTGTTTGATATTACTTTACAGTTTAATCATTTTTAGGTCATTTTCGGAAGGAGTGTCTTCATGGGAACGCCCGCGATGGAGTTGGAGGAAGCCCTTCGGTCTGCGGATGAGTTTATTTAATAATTTTTAGTCAATTAATCTTTTGCGCATTAATAATTTATTACTTTTGGAAATACAGAATAGAAATATGTACGGGTATATTTATTGGATATATCGTATTTACTTATAATATAGCAGATAATATTTTATTGCATTTATTTTCAATCAAACAGACTAGAGTTCAAGAATTTTACTTAATCAGCGCTATTGTCCTCTTGTTCATTGCCTTGACAATCCTTCTTCGAAGACTTAATGTTTACGACTTTCGAAGCCGGAAAGACAAATGGTTGGAAGCAACAGGCGAGGGGACGTATAAGGTATGGGCTAAAAGCAAGCTTAGCATATAATGGGGATTTCGCTTTATTCTGTTTCAGAACATTGGAAATCCAAAGGGCTTTCCAGGATATGTTTACATATGGGCATGATATAAGTTACAACCATGGTTCATCGGAGAGAACAAAATGATCTTATCCCAAACTGACAATCTCAAATATCCTTGCAAATTAAACCGGCTAATTTTAGCCGTTCAAGCCCGTTACCGTCTTGGCCATGCAGCCAAAGGGTTGTACCAACATTATGCCGTCATTGAGGAAGAGTTTCTGGTCAAAATGACTGCTAGATATATCAATGAACGCAGCTATCCTTGGGATGACTATCAAAAGAGCCAATCCAAGATTAAAAACGCGCTTAAGAAAGCCCGGGAAGCTATTATAGCGGAACTAAACACAATTATTATGAAGTAGATTTGGATGAGTTTTACTGTCACTTTTTTGTTTTCCCCTTCAATAATTTTAATTATAGCAGGAAACACATGTCAATCGGCGAATTATATTTATTTAAGCAAGTATTTTATTAGAACAATTTAGATTAATATTCGTCATATGCTATGAGTTTTTTTAGACTAACTATTTTGCTGTTATTCCATAAAAAATTCGGAGTTTCATAATAAATATTCTATGTTTTAGCTACCGCTAGGAGTGAGGAATTGAGACGGATAATCGTTTTTTGCCTGTGTTCAATGATGTTGTTATTTTTGAATTCATCGGCAATAGCCAAGGATGATTTACCGGAAATTATTAAAAAAATCGAGCCTTCAATTATTATGGTTTTAACTTATGATCGGGAAGGTAAATTATTAGGTCAGGGCAGCGGTTTTTTCATTAATGAAAATGGAGAGGCGATTACCAGTCGCCATGTGTTGGAAGGCGCAGTTCGCGC
>JAAYEK010000272.1 GCA_012728785.1 Bacillota bacterium
CTATAGCCAGCTTCTTCATCTATTCCGGTAACAATCAGCCAGTGAATCTTATCTCCTGATGCTTTATGCTTTAAAAGTGTGCCCCCACATCCGAGTGTTTCATCATCTGGATGTGGTGCTACAACCAGGACCTTTTTCATTATAAAGGATCCTCCCATTTGAATTGATATTTATTAAACTCAATTCTTTTAAGTAAATCCAGAGCTCTTGATACAGACTTACCATCGCCATAAGGATTCTTAATCTTGTGCAATTTGTTTCTGAATCCTTTATCGTTTACAGTTTGTATTGCTTCCATTATTGCTTCTATATTTTGGTCAACAAATATAACATTGGATGTAGCAAGACGGTCGCGCTGCCTGATTCCAACATTTATCGCTGCCAAAGGAATACTTGGCGCTTCTATAAGACCAGCGCTTGAGTTTCCTATTAAAAAGTTCGCATTTCTCATCAGATTAATAAATACATTTCGTTCCAAGTTTTTGTAAAAACTAAAGTTATCGTCTTTAGCATACTTATTTATAATTTCAATGATATTCTTATTTCCAGCATCACTATTTGGATAACTTACAAATGTATTAATTCCATTATTTCTAAGCGCAGTGAGAATTTGTTCAAAATATAATCCTGATTTGGTTTCAAAACCTAATGTAGGATGAAAAATCAAAACCGCATATTCATCCCAGTTTTCTCTATCCAGTTTCTTTAATACTGTTTTTTTATCTATCTTTTCTGTATTTATGTATTTGTCTAAGGCAAGATTACCAATTACATAAATCCTATTTTCCTTTTCTCCTATTTTAATTAGCCTTTGTTTATGAATTTCATGGGTGACAAAATGCATAGAGGATAACTTTGAGCATGCATGTCGTACTGCATTATCAACATTTCCATCTGTAGCGTGATCTCCTCCAAAAAAATGGGCTGTTGGAATACCCATATAAGCTCCCAAAAGCGCACCAACAATTACTTCTTCACGATCGCCCGCATACAATATTACATCGGGATTGAATGCTTCAACCGTATGGATACAGCTCTGCATTAGTATGGATGCGGACTTTATTCGAGATGCTGGAGAATTAGAATCTAACAGCGATTCAATCTTGGCAATAATAGGCATATTATCTTTCTCGATATACTGTAATGTATAACCATATGTCTCAGATAAATGAGCTCCACATACTATTAATCCTAATTCTATTTGGGGATCTTCAAGCATTTTTGAATACAATCCACTCATCAAATCATAGTCGGATCTAATACCAGTGAATGCCAACACTTTTTTAATAGACATCTGAATCTCCCATCTGTATATACCAGTTTGAGTAATTGCTAAAATCAGTAATTTTATTACCAGGTTCCATAAGCCATCGATAAGCAAAGTAAGTAATCGGAGTACTATTATAAAAACCTATTTTTTCGCATAATGAATGAACAAAGTGATGCCTTGGAGCCCAGCATTGGATATAATTTAAGTTTTGACTATTTGCCCAAGACAATACTTTCCTCAGTAAATATTCTCCTTCATCTATGGTTTGAAATTGCATATCAACAATATCCAGGGAATCATTGAACAATTTGGTAATGCAGTGGGACGATACAATCTCCCCATCCGCAACGACAAAATTCTTATATTTATTAATGGGATGAGATAAATAGCGCCATTGCAGATATTTTGAATCTTTTTTTACTCTTACCATGTTTTCAGTACTTACATTTGATTTATAACTCATAACAAAGTCATCATCTGTTTGAATCGGTTCCATGTCAGAGTAACAAGAATCTGAAACTTTTAAACACATGGTTGGAATTTCATATATATCATTCCATTGCAGGTTTTTTATTCTTCCATAATGAATATTATTATTGGGAAACCCCCAAATCATTTCATATCCTTGGGATACCATCATTGTATATAGTTCACTACCAAGCTTTGGGAAAAGGCCTTTACCTCTATAGTCCGGATCAGTCATAGTACTTATAGATAAACCAGTTTTTATTTCCTTATTTTGAAATTCTAAATTACAGGGTGTTGCAGAATAACTTGCTACAATACGTCCTTTTCCAAGTTCAAGACCCATAAGAAGATCACTTGAAGGATGTTCCAAAAACCGCCAAGTGAAATAATCTTTTTTTATAGTACGCCCAAAGCTTCTTTCAAATAAAATAATATATTCATCTATAGCATCTCTAAAGGCTTCACTCTGTACTATCATCCAAATTCAGCTTCTTTCGATAAACTTGTTTTTACACTATAGAAATTTATAGATCATTTGCTTCAATAAATCATCATTAATGCTTCACCATTGACAACTATTTGTTCATTCTGGTTCGTACACCAGGTGCGTAGTCGTACATAACTATTTTGATTTTTTTGGTATAATTCAATAATTTCCACAAATGCTGTTATAAAATCATTAATTAAGACTGGTGCAATAAATTTTAATGTTTGCTCTAAATATATACACCCTGGACCCGGTAATTTACTGCCAAGAACACCGGATATCAATGAACCAATTAACATCCCTTGGGCTATTTGCTCCCCAAATCTTGAGGATTTCGCAAAGTCTGGATCTGTATGTACCGGGTTGGCATCCCCAGCAATTTGAGAAAAATTGAGTATATCCTCTACCGTGATAATCTTAGATGTCGATGCTATTTCCCCAACCTGCATTATCTTCAATCCAATCCAATATACTTACATT
Organism: Bacillota bacterium; assembly: GCA_012728785.1. Taxonomy (GTDB): domain Bacteria; phylum Bacillota; class UBA4882; order UBA8346; family UBA8346; genus JAAYHS01. The sequence continues at coordinate 2,706 of JAAYEK010000272.1, forward strand.
ATTCCGTAGTTACTTTAGTTAAAAGATACCTTTTCATGAATTACAACCTGGCACTGCTGGGAATATTAATAACTCTGCTTTCCAAATTCTCAGCTACGCTCAAATCCATCCTCGGGCAGTCTTGATACATTCCAAGTTTGTGCATCAATGTCCATAGTGGTCGGGTCATGATTCCTGCATTGTTGGTTGACTCCAGGAGATTATCTCGTTCACGGGCAAATCCTTCATCTAGAATCAGTACATTTAACCAGTAGTTGCTGCGGGCAAAATCCGGTTCAGTAAAAAACCTGATACCTGGAACATCTTGAAATTCTTCTTGATAACGCCTGGCCAGATTTCTTTTCTTTTCAATAAAACCAGGCAGTTGTTCTAATTGAGC
>JAAYEK010000273.1 GCA_012728785.1 Bacillota bacterium
CCCGGATCACAAACTTCTTTCACCCCTCCGTCGGCATTTCCGGCTCCGAATTGGAATTGTCTTTAAAAAACAATCCCTTTTTCGAAAAAACATATACCATTAATCCCACAGATAAAATCAACCCAAGGACTGCCATTGCCCTAAAAAAGACCGGGTTTAAACTAAAACTCTCGGGATAGTCGGCGGGCATCATTTCAGTTAGAACTTGCAGATCTAGAGTAAAGAAATTAATTATTCCGATGATTAAACCGAAACTGCTAAAAGTAATATAAGTGACCCAAGCCGCTTTTTGCAACTTCCAAAAGCCATAACCCAGATATAAAGTAATAAAACTGACAATAAACATGTATACTTTAAGATAAATTCCTGATAAAATTATTCCCCCGCATAAAGGTAATGCCTGATACATCGGGAACAACGTCGTCAGCAATGAAGCTATCCCGCTTATTAAATAGTAAATTGCCAAAATAGAGATCCCCAACGGCCGGTTTGAACTTCCCGAATCCGACTTCTTGGTTCTAAATAATTCCTTGACCGGTTGCCGGGTGAAAAAAACCAAATAAATAACGGGTAATATTATTAAAAAAATAAAGGCTAACCCCAGGAAAACAGTCTTAAAACCTAAATCAGCGCCTGCATTCCCGGGCAGGGGCATTAAACTAACGACTAGGCAAAGAATAATCCCCATAAAAATAGCAAATCCGGACATCACCATAATAGAGTACCGGGCCCAATGCCGTTTTAAAAGCAGCCCAATTCCAGTAGCAAGCAACCAACCGATAAAGGGTACATAGATGGCAAAAATAAAAAGAGGATTAATATCAGCCGGTATTGATTCGGGTCTGGCATTCATCCCTAGATAACCCGCGGTACAAAGTACAGCCCCTAACAGAGCCAAGATTAAAAGATAAATTGCCGTTAAAATAAGAAAAAATTTTTTCATTAAAACTCCTCCCGAATTTTCTATCTCAGTTTAAAATGCATAATAGAGGAATGTCCCAATTTCATCATTCATCATCAAAGTTAAGCAAATAACATGCAGTTCATTAGAGATGATATAATGTCTCAAATATAATAATTCTGTATTTTCCTTCCTTTTCCTCCAAATTAACAAAAAAACACGGATTCTGTTTCCGTGTTCATCATCACTCAGTGACCGAAAGATTTTTTCAATGACCAGGGGGTACACTCAGCGATGGAGTGCATACTCCGAGGGGATACTTTCAAAAGCTTACATCTGAAACAAAAGATCCAAATGAACTAAGGCCATTGCTTTTTGGATGTATTCCACTTCCGCAGCACCGCCCATTGCTAGTGCGGGAACAAACGAATAGATTTCGTCGGTTTTCAAAGGCCCGAATTTTTGCAGGGCTTCCAGAAAGAGTTTTTGCCGTAAAACGTCACTGATAGTTTGATCATCCACTAGAAATTCATTAAAGTAACTATTGAGACTCCAAGTGCAAACGTCAATCGATTTATAATGGACGTTAAGCATAGAGACATCCTCCTGTCCACTTCCCAAATCGCGATAATAAAAAAGCTCGCCGAAAGCCGAAAGGGCAATGGGAATACGTTTGTCATTCTTTTTTCCGAGCCAAGTGTAAAGGGTCTCGTTATAAATCTCAGGGTCAACCACCCGGATTAAACCGTCCCCATAAGAACCAAAACCGTGATCCCGCCATAATTCCAGAATACATACGGGAAGCCGGGTAGAATATTGATCTAACTTGGATTGGGTAGCTTTTTGTAATTCTTGCCCCGGTCGGTGTTTTTCAATAAAGGCCTGTAACTCCATAGCGTAAACCCTCCTAGTCTTTACTTGGAAATTCTGTTGGGATTACGTATTAACAACCGAATCATACTTACTAGCGGCTTTCAATATTTAACATCAATCCATCTCATCCCTGAGCAATTCCACAATATCCACTTCCAACCCGTCGGCAATATCAAAAAGCGTAGTCAATGAACAAAACTTCTCTGAAGAAGGAGCCTCGATTTTACTAAGATAACTCTTACTGATACCGATCAAGTCCGCCAGTTTCTCCTGGGAAAGACCCCGTGACTTCCGGTAGAAAGCGATCCGACGGCCAATATCCTTATAACGCTGTAAATTTTTTTCTTCCAAGACCGTCTCCACCCCCTGCTTCCAATTATAGGTTGCTTTTCGGATCATTTTGTTGCACTTATAGTGCAATATATGGTATAATAATCCAAAATATACATTGGGAGTAGGAATTCAATTCCGCGTCAATAATCATGGTTCATAATAGAAAAATCCAAAAACTAAAAAAGAAGATCGCCGTTAGCCGCCGGAAATTGCAGGAACTCTGGGATGCTAAGGGCCATACGGATACCGCCGTCTTGGAGGCCAGTATTGAATTGGATCGTTTGATAAATCTCTATCAGAAACAAGAAAAAGTTTGCTCGGGGATTTAACCTTTCCCAAGATTATCGACTTTTTAGGGGGCTTTTTCTTACCTGAAAACAAAAATACCATCCTCCTTTTTCCGATAGAGGATAGCATTTAACAGTCCGGGAGACTAGTCCATCAATTGGTTTAAAGTATCTTTTCCATGGGGTGAAATAAATTAAATTTAATCATTATTTAAACATAATACTCTTTCAAATCAATTATAATCTAATTATTAGATTTCATCATAAGGAGTCATCATGGAAAAAAACCACAATCATCTAGTCCAAGCCCATCCCTGGCACGGGATTCCCGCCGGAGACCAAGCCCCGAATATAGTCAACACCTTTATCGAACTGGTCCCGCTGGATACCGTCAAATACGAAATCGATAAATTAACCGGCCACTTAAAAGTGGACCGGCCCCATAAATATTCCAGTCTTTGCCCAACTTTATACGGTTTTATCCCGCGTACCTATTGCGGCCCGAAAGTAGCCGAACTCGCGGCGGAAAAATGCGGTCGGCTGATCGAGGGAGACAAAGACCCGTTGGACATCTGCGTATTAACCGAAGCGACCATTACCCGCAGCAATATTATAGTTTCCGCCCGGCCCATCGGTGGTTTACGAATGATCGACACCGAGGAAGTAGACGATAAAATAATCGCGGTCCTCCAAGACGATCCCGTTTATAAGGGCTGCGCCGATCTTACGGAGATGCCCGACGGATTACTGGAACGCCTGAAGCACTATTTCCTAACCTATAAGCAGTTTCCAGGCGGCAGCCGCCAGGTAGAAATCATGGATGTCTATGGAGTCAACGGCGCTTATCAGGTAATCAATAAGGCTATTGAGGATTATCGGGAAAACTTTAAATGAAAACGAGGTGACTTCTTCAACCCGGCTTCCGCCATTTATCCAAGACCTTCTCAACCTTCTCCTCTACCTCATATCGAGCGGACCGCCTGTCAATGCCTTGTAATAACAAGTCGTCATACTGAGTCTCCTCATGCCGGATATGAGCGACTACTGCCAGCGTAATTGCTTCTTCATCCAACCGTTTAGCTTCGGAGGAACGGCCTACCCGCCCGCTATACTTCAAACAGGCATGTTCGGCGATGCGTTGTTCCCGCCCTTTAGGACAAGCCGGAAACAGTTCCCTGATCCGCTGCGCGAATGATTCAATATAACGCCGATCCAGTTCTGCCAGTTTTGCCTCATTGCGTTCTCTCCGCTTTGCTCTGGCTTCAGAGTCGGCCAAACATTCCGCTTCGGCTTGGGCCAACGCTTCTTCCTCAACCAGCAAGCCTTGGCGTTCGTATCTTTTCCGCGACCGGCTCCATTGAAGGACCACAGCCATAAGTTTCGAATGCTTTTGAGCGCGCCGGGTCAACGCCGCATCGCCTGAAGGAAGAAAGACCAAATGGTCAAGGTCGGCGCAGGACAAACATAAAACTTTATTCTCCCCCGCCAAAGTGATCCACGAATGGCGTCCCAATTCCTGTCGGCACTCATCGCACTTCGATTCCCTTGACGCGATAAAAACCTTCAATTGTGTTGCATCCATTGTCATCACCTCGAAAAAACACAAGTCGGGTCTGGCTAAAAATACCTTTTAGAGTTATTCAATAAATAGACGCCGAACTCAAGAATAATTCTCCTGTTATTTCAAAACTAAAACAATTAACATGTACTTTTAAAACATCATACTTCACATATACCTTGCCACTTCTAACCCAGCTTGTAGCGCCCATCTCCCGATAATATCCTTCTCCTTCACCGTAGGTAGCCTATTCATTCTGCCTCGCACCTGACGTATGAGCTTATCCTTATTAATGACCTCAATCGTTAACAGCTTCTCTACACCTAGTTCCGACTCCATATCCATCGTCCAAATCGAAGCAAAACCTTTATGGCAAGATTGAGCATAACTTGCGACACAATGTTTCATCTGCCTGCCTTCCGCGACCAATTCCTTACTACTTAATAGCTCCCGGATACGCCATACCTTCATATTCTGTGATTCTTTTGAACCTTCGATCAACTTAAACTCCTCAAATCCCGATTTACGCCACTGGAGATCGCCGCTCTTCGACTCCCTTCCCAACTGTCTATGCCACTCCTCAACCGCTCGGAGCAACGACTCAACCGTTCTGCCATGCATCGAAAAATTAGGTTGAGGCGGTCCCACTTCTTCCGCTACGCCCCGTTCCCTAAAGACTACACGGTTCTCAAACTTTTGGTTCCAAATATAATCAATGATCGGGTTAATCCGAGCCGGATCAAGCATCGGATTGCGCACTAAAAAGCGAATCACACTTAAGCAAAATTCATTATGATCAAAGTCACGAACCAACCTTGTATCAAGCAAGGCATCAGCCAAGCGAATGTCGCCGCCCAAAGCATTTACCTGTCCCCAACGTAAAGCGGCTTCCACGGAATAGTACGGTGGGGCCAGTAAAAAAAAGTGAGCCATTTTCTTGGTAAGGGGGAACGGCAGATTGGGAGCGGTCCGAATGTTTTTACCGGAGCCGAGCAGCTTGAACCAAGCTTGATGGTCCGGGTTTCCCTCTAGCCAAGCATGGTCCATGAATAAAGGAACATCGTACCGAGTCCAAAGATGGCGGGCTAAAGAGGAAAATTGAAGGTCCAAGTTGTAAGATTCAGGACTCCAAGTATCAAAGGGGCGAAGCCAGTTCTCCGAATCCCGCGCTAGATTAATAACGCCTTTGGCATGTTTTACAGTTCTAATAAGTTTTGAATTTGATTCCACATATAACATAAAGCATAACATCCGGTCAGGGTCTGGGGTAGTTTCAAAGCCCGAGTAAATAACCTTAGCAATCTCCGTATCCAATTCTGTTTCAGAAATTTCCCGTTGATAACATTTATTTATCAAAGAACGGATATTATGTGTTAGATTGGACTTTGTAAGCTTTGCTATTTCTATTGCTTCACGAACCCGATCCGGTTCTTTCCGAGGTTTAAATATTGGGTTATCAATTCTAGAAGTCAGTTTCTCCGTTTCGGTTTGATCCGGTATAGATATTCCTTCCGCTTCACAACGCAGATGGAATAGTCTTTTCACCAAAATATGCTCCCCGGTAACATCCAGCTTTTGAAGGCGTTTATGACCAAGTCTAGCGTCCAACATACCCATCGCCCGAATAATTGGATTGTCGGAGACCATTATTTGCTCGATTGAAAGATTGAGATAATTATAGAGGGAATTATGAAGGTCATATTGGGAAAATAAATTTTGATTATGCAACTGCTTGGCGGCTTGATCCCAATCATTATTATTTTGCCGGTACATCTGATACTGTTCAACCTCAAAAGTATAAGTGGACATATCCAAGATCTCTTTTTTATCAATAGAAATCCAGCCCCTGCCTAATTGATCGTGCATTTTTCGATAACAGGTTGAACCGATATCAATTCGCTCCTTAACCGATTGGGCGAAACGTTCAAATATTCTTTTCTTTAATTGACTCCATTGCATATGGGTAAGTCCTTTTTAAGATATCGTTTACAATTTTAGTTCTCTTCTTCCCCAAAAATTCCGGCCGCGTCCACCCGCAAGTCCCCTTCGAAAATTCCGACACTTATTGTATCCTGCCGGTCATAAACCATCGGTTTACCGTACTTCCCATTGCTATGCAACGCAAAAACCATGATCGTCAGGTCCAAAGGTTGAACCAACCAATATTCTTTGACCCCGACTCTTTCATATAAATTCAACTTAAGCTTCATATCTTTCGCTGCGGTATGGGGAGAAAGAATCTCAATCACCAAATCGGGCGCGCCCAGACAACCCTTATCATCAAGTTTGGCATGATCGCAGATAACCGTCAAATCCGGTTGAACAACGGTGCGAACCTTCTCTCCCGGTTCATCCCCTTGGGGCAACCGCACATCAAAGGGGGCCAAATACACCTTGCAGCTTTTATTCTTCAAATAGACGGCGAACTGTAAATATAACTCGCCCAAAATTTCTTGATGTTTCCGGGAAGGCGCGGGAGTCATATCGTAAGGGATCCCGTCAATCAACTCCCAACGCTGCTCTTCAGGCCATTTTTCATAATCGCCGTAAGTGAAAGTTTCTTTAGACGCCGCCACCGGATTAGTTTCCCTCACCCTAAAGCTCACCGAAACCACCTCCAAAACTATACTTGTTTAAATAAAATTCCATATCATCCTTGCAATTCCTCCAACATCTTGATTATACATATACAAGTCCTTTTTCAAACTTCACCCTTCAAACTTTTTATTTGATCCTACTCCCTCTCCCATCTTCACCGGCAGCTACAACCTCCAGGTACCTGGGCAACCGTTCCTTCATCTCCCGGACATGGCTGATCACGCCCACCATCCGATCTCGGTTATGCAATTTCTCCAAAGCGTTCATCACCTTGTCCAACTTCTCCTGATCCAAACTGCCGAAACCTTCATCCAGGAAGAAGAAGCCCAAGGGGTATTTGCCCCGGAGCTGAATCTTGGAGGAAAGGGCCAGAGCCAGCGCCAGTGAAGCCATAAAGACCTCGCCGCCGGATAGGGAATTAATCATCCGCCGCTGGCCGCCGTTATAATCATCCCGGATCACAAACTCGCAATCCTTATCCTTGGCAAGCTCCAGGGCGTAGCGCTGCCCGGTCAACCGTCCCAATTGATACGAAGCTTCCAAGGTCATGTCCCGGAGATGCTCCTGGGCCAGGAAAGAGACGAACTTCCGCCCCCGCAACAGACCCCCTAACTCTTCAGCCAGGCCCTTTCGCTGCTCTACCGCCGCTTTTTGCTTTTGAAGCTCATTCCAGCGTTCCTGCTTCTTTTGGAGTTCTTCCGCCCGGCTCTTGGCAAAGGCCCTTTCGGTCTTGAACCGTTCCACCACTTGAAACAACTCCTCCCGTAGGGCTTTTAACTCTTCATACAACTTCTCATCGAAAGGCCGGTTATTAATCTCCCGATCCAACCGATCCGATTCGCTCCTGGCTACCGCCACCTCTTGCCGGTACTGCTCCAACTGTTGGCGAATGAATTCCCGTTCCGCCGTCTCCATTAAAACCGTCTCCGCTTCGGCCAAAGCGGCAAAACCGGCCTCTTTCAGTCCGGCGGCCAGACGCGCTTCGACCTTGGCCAGTTCTTCCCGGTTGGCCTTCAAGGTAGCATCCAAAGCGGCAACTTCCCTGGCCAGCTTATCCATGACGGCCCGGGTCTCCCCTTCCCGGCCTTTACTATCCTTAACTGCTTTATCTAATTGCTCATAGGTTTGAACCAGCTCTCGGATCAAACCATCCAGATCCTGACCGCCGGTGATCCGGTTCAATTCCTTAGTGATCTCCCCTAACTGAGACTGACTATTGATCAAATCCGACTGGACGGAAGCTTCTTGGATCTTATAGTCCTGGAGGGAATCATTCAGTTGTTGCAGCTTTTCCCTTAGCTCCCCCTGGATTTTCTGGAGTTGCTCCCGCTTTTGGTCAATTAGATGTAATTGTTTTTCAAAGCTCGTAAACTCTTGTTTCCGGTTCCGGAGCCGCTCCCCATCGGAACCCTCCCAAACCTTCTCGAATTCAGCCGAAATAACTTGCAGTTCCTTCTCAGCTGCCTCCAGCTGTTCCCGGTCTTCGTTGACCAGGGTTTGGTTACTGCTCCAATCATGCCAAAGCTTTAACAGTTGGCCTTCCCAATCCCGAACCTGGCGGAGCCTCTCCTCAGCCGCCTTGATCTCGTCCTCGATCTGCCCCATCTCAGCGGCAGCCTTCGCCGGCAAGGGGTGTTCCCGGGAGCCGCAGACCGGGCAAGGTTCGCCGTCATGCAGTTCCTTGACCAGTTCCGCCGCAGAGTTAGCCAGCAAAGCTTGTTGTTGAGCTTGACGCGCCTGATCCAAATCTTGTTCCCCTTGATATAGAATGGATTTGGCATATTGTTCAAGATCGTCATCAAAGGCAACCGGCTGATCCGGCGCCAGCTGATGGACTTTTTCGATAATAGCGGCCCATCTGGCCTCATTCTGTAACTTCCGTTTCTGATAAAGATCCTGACTTTCCCGGCAACGCTTTTCGATCCCTTCCAGATTGACCAGCACCGTTAAAGCCTTCTCAACCGCTTCCTTCTCCTGGGGATCGACGATCAGTTTGGCTCTTTCTTGTTGCAATCCATCCCAAGCCGCCTGGGTATCGTCGCTTACCTTCTTAGCAGCGGCTATCTCTTGGGCGGCCTCGGTAATCTTGCCTCCTAAAACTCCAAGTTCCCGTTGTTTTTCACCCAGGTTCAATCCAATGCCGGTCAGCTTTTTCTGTTTTTCCTGGGCCTCTTGGTATTGGACTTTGCGCTCTTGTAATTGGGGTAACTGTTCTTGATATTCCTTTTCCGCCTTTTTCAATTTCTCATCAGCGGCTGCATGTTCCCCAACCGCAACAACGTGAGAATCGTTCTGCTTTTGATAGCTGATACTTTCAACCGCGATTTTTTTAGTCAAATCTTTGTGGCGGGCGATTAATTCCCTTAACGGTTCAGCCTGTTCAGCAGCGCTCAACCGGGATTGTTTGGCGGTAATTGTTTCCCGTTCCTGCTCCAACTGGGTGAGCTTCTCCAGGGCGTTTTTTCGTTTTAAAAACAATTCACGGACCCCATCGGCTTCTTTATATGACTTATCAGCCGCTTCAAAATTCTGTTGGGCGCTTGCGAATTGAGCATTCAGCGCTTGTAAATCCGAAGCAGCCTGATGGATTGCGGTTTCCGAACAATCCCCCAGCCCTTGTTCTTCCCCTTCGATCCTTTGCAATAGCTCCGTACAGATGGCCCCTTCGTTTTTAACTTTGGCCACCAATCCCTCGCCATACTGTTCCAGGTTAAAGAGATGTTCCAGCATTGCCGCCCGGTCCCCGCCGGTTAAGCGTAAAAACTGATCGAACTTACCCTGGGGCAAAACCACGGCACGGGAGAACTCGTCCTTGCCGATACCCAAAATTGCTTCGACCTTAGCCGTAACTTCCTGGGGTTTGGATGCCAGCACCGCTTCCCCTTCCAAAGTCAACATACGCAGCCGCGCCTGTTTCGCTACGGCGGCATCGGGATCTTTCGGATTCCGGTTATAGAGGCGTTCCACCAAATAGCGGTCACCGCCCAATTCATACTCGAAGGATACCGCCAAGGTTTTTTCCAGTTGGTGGATGATCCCTCGAGTGTTATTGCTGGCCCGGTCCACTCCACCGTATAAGGCCAGGGTAATGGCATCGAGAATCGACGACTTACCGCTGCCGGTCGGCCCGAAGATCCCGAACAGCCCATCCGCGCCCAAGGTTTCAAAGTCCACCACTTGCTGGGTCCGGTAACTATTCAACCCCGAAAATATCAGTCTAATTGGCTTCATCTAGCCCTCCACGCCTTATTTCTGGCTCTTGGCTTCTAACTCCTAGCTCCTGACTCCTGATTTACTTCCTTATCGGATTCCTGCCGGTTGGCCATTTCCAGGAAAAAATCGACCAAAGCTTCGGGTGGGGCGATGCCCCTTTCTCGTTCGAAGAATAGCTTGAAACGGTCGACTAATGGTAGCTCTGATAAGCGGCCCAAGGTCGAATCATCATTATCAAGCTCAGGAAAGATGGGACGAATAGTGATAATTCCAGAATGAGCCTTCCGAAGTTCTGCCAGTTCGGAACCTTCCAGGGGCTGATCCGCCATAATCTCCAGTTCCACCCAAGATTCCAGGTTCTTAGATTCCCCGAGCCACAACCGGGCTTCCCCGATGTTATTGGCCCGCCATCGTTTTAAAGCTTTGCCGCAACTTAAGTTGATTGAATGAACCTGGGCGTCCCTGCCCGGTATCACATTCACCACCACGACTTCCTTTTGTTGGTCCGCCTCGGAAAAACTGTAGGAAAGGGGTGAGCCGGAATACCGGCAAGTTTGAGGCGTATGATTTACCCCTTGAGGGCGATGCAAATGGCCTAAAGCGATATATTGGGCTTGCTTCGGCATCATTGGCGGCGTAACAGCCAAAGCCCCGCCCAACTGCCGTTCCGACTCACTTTCCAAGCCACCCCGGATAAACAAATGAGCCATCGCCAGATTCACCGTATCGGGACGGAATATTTGATCCGCTTCCAGAAACAATTGGCCCACCCGTTCCGAATAAGCAACCTGTTGTGAATCATCATCCAGTTTTTCCGTGAAAACTTCATTCAACCTCGACTCGGATGGATACGGGAGAGCGTAAATGATGGTTCTTTCATTAGATCCCGGCACCGTTAACTCCAGCCAACCCGGCCCGGTATTGACCCGTTGGATGCCTCTGGGGGCTGTTCCAATCGGCAACTGTTCTCTGGGAAAACCCAGCAATGAAATCCCATGTTTCAGCGCCAACGGATTGGCGGCATGAAGCCGATCCGGACTGTCGTGATTCCCGGCGATGATTACCAAGGCTCTTTTCCCGCCGTCGGAAAGCCGTTCCAAGGCGTCATAGAATAAATTTTCAGCCTCAGCCGAAGGATTATAAGTATCAAAAATATCCCCAGCCACTAGGACCAATTGGATATCTTCCTTAGTAACGATATCCGTTAATTCGGCGATGAACTGTTCCTGTTCGGGAAGGCGAGATCTGCCCTCCAGATTGCGGCCTAGGTGCCAGTCGGAAGTGTGTAAAATGCGCAAAATTAGCCTCCTGTATTTGGCTTTACTTTTAATATCTCATCAAGTAAAATTCTCTATTTTCCCGCCCTTCCCTTTTAGCAAAGAAAAAACACGGAAATCATTCCGCGCTTGTCTCATTTTCTTAAACCTCAATCCGGCAAATCTATTTTTATAACATTATTGATAGGTTATTTGTCGGATGCGGAAAATAAATCCCTTTTCACTTTCCCCAACCATAAAAAACCCGGTTTCCTTTATAGTTATGATAAATATCGATCTTACTGGTTACTTCATAAGGCGAATGCATCGCCAAGATCGAAACCCCGCAGTCAACTACTTCCATTCCGAGGTTAGCTAGATATTGAGCGATGGTTCCGCCGCCGCCCTGGTCTACCTTGCCGATCTCGCCGGTCTGCCAAGCAATACCATGGTCATTAAAGAGTTTTCTTAATGCCGCCAGATATTCGGGGTTGGCATCGCTGGCCCCTGACTTGCCTCTGGAACCGGTATATTTCTGAAGCACAATTCCTTTTCCCAGATAGGAGGCGTTGCGTTTGTCCTGGACTCCTTCGAAGTTAGGATCAACCCCGGAGTTCACATCCGCCGAAAGCATCTTCGAACGGGAGAGACAATCCCGTAATACCAAATCTTGATAATTACCGGTTGAACTGTAGGCGCAGATCGTAGCCAAAAAATTTTCAAAAAAGCGGGATTGGGCCCCGGTATTACCCACGCTGCCGATCTCTTCCTTATCGGTCAACAAGCAAATGGCGGTCCGGTCTACTTCATTCAAGTCAAGGAGCGCCCGGAAAGCGCCAAAGGAACAGACCCGATCATCCTGGCCGTAAGCGCCGACCAAACCCCGGTCCAAACCGATATCCTTGGCTTTGAAAGCCGGAACGATCTCCAGTTCGGCAGAGACAAAGTCTTCCTCCACCAAACCATATTTTTCATTTAACAACCTGAGGATATTTAACTTTACTTTATTTTCCGCCTTTTCATCCTGATAAGGAATGGAGCCGATCAGTAAATTTAACCCCTCACCGGTGATCCCTTCGCTCATCTTCTTCTCCATCTGGTCATGGGCTAGGTGGGGCAGTAGGTCGGTGATGGTGAAGGTAAAGTCATCGGTTTCATCGCCTAGGGCAAGGTTGACCGTTTCTCCGTTTTCCTTGATAACCACTCCATGAAGGGCCAAGGGAATCGTTACCCACTGATACTTTTTGATACCGCCATAATAGTGGGTTTTCAACAAGGCCAAACCGTTATCTTCATAGACCGGGTTCTGTTTCAAGTCAATCCGCGGCGCATCAATATGAGCGCCAATGACATTGACCCCTTCGGCAGGGTTTTTCTTACCGATAACAGCCAGAATAATTGCTTTTTGGCGGTTGACGGAGTAAACTTTCATACCAGGCTGTAACTGCCGACCGGATTGAACTACTTCTTCCAATGGCAGAAAACCAGCTGCTTTAGCTTGGATTTCGGCTTCGGCCACGAACTCCCTTTCTGTTTTAACCCGATTCAAAAAATCCTTGTATTCTTCGGCAAAGGCAAAGGCAGCTTCCTTCTCCTCCAGTTTCGTCTTTTCCCAAGCACTTTTCGGATTATAGATCAATCTATCTTGTAACAACTGGCCTTCAGTCTTATCCATCCCCAAATCACCCCAAATATTTAAATTATTATCATTAGCTTTGTTTAATATTCCACTAACATCCAACAAATCCTGTCAAAAGACGATCAGGTCGACTTTAAATGTTGCCTCTCTTCAACACCAAACTTGCTTTGGAATCTAATGAAACCGACCTCTCATACTCTTGATCGCCGATAAGATCCCGGTATTTACCGGAGATATTTACTGTAACCGGATCAGGATTATGGTTTAGGATAAATAAATACTCCGCCTCTTTTCCTTTTCGTTTCGTAACTTCAACTCCGGTAGGCGCTACTAAGGTAGGTGAGATATGATTGGTCCGGCATAGATATCTCAAGAAATCCCGGTAAAACTCCGGTTCCGGTTGGGTGGCCAAATAATATGCTTTCCCTTGCCGATACTGATTTTCAGTCAAGCAAGGCGCTCCTCCATAATAATCTTCTCCAAATAAGGCCAGTGCTGCCGCAGTATCAGTTTTAACCATTTCCCCCCATAAACTACAATTATATTGCCCTTTTAAATCGCCTAATTCCCGGACCAACCTGACTTTGTTAGCCATATGCGGTTCCAGGGCATCGAATTCTTCCACAGAGATTCCCAACAATTCTTTGAGGGGACCGGGATAACCCTCTCCAAAAACGCCGTCCGTTTCATCGACGATCCCGCTGAAAAAGCTGACAATTAGAGTCCCTCCGGCGGCTACATATTTTTCAAGATTTTCTTTTACACCCGGTTTAATCATATATAACAAGGGGGCAATTACTAACTGATAATGACTAAGATCACAGTCTACCGGGACGATATCCGTCGGGATATTCAGCTCGAAAAGTGGTTTGTAAAAGTTACGTAGCTGGTCGAGATAGTTCAAACTTTGGCTTGGGTGTTGTTGGTACTCCACCGCCCACCAGTTCTCATAGTCAAAGATAATTGCCGTTTCCGCCTTAATCCGGGTATCGATTATTTCGGAAAGTTTGGTAAGCTCCTTCCCCAGTTGAGCTATTTCTTGATAAACCCGAGAATTCTCGCCGGCATGGGGGACCATGGCGCTATGAAATTTTTCCGCCCCTTTAACCGATTGCCGCCATTGAAAAAACATTACTCCATCTGCGCCGCGGGCAACTGCTGCTTTACTCCAGAGATTCATCACTCCTGGCCGTTTATTGGTGTTATAGGGCCGCCAATTAATTTGGCTAGACGCTTGTTCCATCAGGAAAAACGGCTGCCCGCCTTTTAAGCTCCGCATCAAATCATGATTAAAAGCGGTTATCGCCAGATCATAATCAGGCTCAGGGTTGGGATAACTGTCCCAGGAAATAACATCGATCTGCTTCGCCCACTTGAAATAGTCCAAAGGCTTAAAATCAACCATAAAATTGGTGGTTATCAGAATATCAGGCGTCACCGATTTTATAATATCATATTCTCCTTGGTAGAGCTCGAAAATACTATCGGACATAAATCTTTGATAATCCAAAACCTGACTTGGATTGGAAAAGGTTGATGTATAACGCGGTGGTATAATTTCATCCCAATGATAATAGTATTGGCTCCAAAAGTTGGTCCCCCAAGCCTCATTAACTTCAGCGACGGAACCGTATTTATTTTGCAACCAGACCCGAAAAGCCTCCGCGCAGGTATCGCAATAACAGCTTGAAGTATGACAGGCGTATTCGTTGTTAATATGCCATAAAGCCAAAGCCGGATGATTCCGGTATCTTTCCGCTAGGCGTCTTACCAATTCCCGACTAAGACGCCGGTAAGAAGGACTATTCGGGCAGTAAGATTGACGGGAGCCATAGCTGAAACGGATTCCCTTTTCATCGACCGGCAGCACATCCGGATATTTCTTGGAAAGCCAAGCCGGCTGCGCAGCCGTTGCCGTAGCTAAGTCGACGTAGATCCCATGCTCCGCCAAAAGGTCGAGAAGTTTATCAAACCATTGAAAGTCAAAGGTATCCTCGTTGGGTTGGAGTAGTGCCCAACTGAAGATTCCAACACTGACCAGATTAACGCCGGCTTGTTTCATCAACCTCATATCATCCAGCCAGACAGACTCGGGCCATTGTTCCGGACTATAATCGCCACCGTAAAATATTTGAGGAAGTTTCTTACTAATCATTGGCATGCTCCTTTTGATTATATTAAGGTATTCCCTTCTCTCTTAAACCTGAATCGATTCAGTCAATTATACGCCTTAAATGTTATTAACTCCGTTCTTGATTACTGGATTAAGGATATAGTTTAACTATATTCATATTATAAAATGGCTCAGTCTCTAATTCAATGCAATGATTTTAAGATCATTATTAATATTTTAAGTTGGGTTCTTGCAATGGAATCAAAATTATCCTCTTGAAATTTGGAGGACTTTCCGGAAAATTATAGAAATTATTTTATTAAATTATATGAATATTATGTTAAATTAATCCAATAAGCCCCTTGAAAGGAGTTACTTATGAAACTTTTTGATGCTATGGTAGAAAATTCATTTATAAAAACAGAGGACGGTTTAGATTTATTTTTCCCTAATGGCTTCTTTGGAAAAGGAAAGATAATACCGAACCAGGATGAAAAAGATAAAGTTATAAAATTCTTAAAAAAGTATTATATAATGGGGTCTGTATTGCTCTCATTTACAGTTTTTTTTAAAATCTATTTCCTTGCGGCGCTTTGTTTAGTAAGTTTAACAATCTATTATTACAAAGAATCAAACCGGATTACAAAAAGTTACGAAATAAGCTCAATTAAACTATCGGTACATGAAACCATGAAAAAAGCTTCCAAGAATTATGGGAAAGGAATAATCATTTTTGGAATTATATTAGGTATATTATTGATTTCTCTCGGTATTGTATCATTATTTCTTCTGGATAGTGGTTCGAATCCCTTGGCTTCAGTTATAGTCTTATCCTTTGGTGGTTTTATATTATTTATGTATTTAAAAATGCTTCATTTGAGGAAACAATGAAAAAAGTCGATGATAATCAACTACAAGCTTACGCGGCATTAACCGATGAAGATCACTGGAAGCTAGGTTTAGTCCTGAAATACA
>JAAYEK010000274.1 GCA_012728785.1 Bacillota bacterium
AAAAAATCATCATAAATATTTATTTCTTCAAAACCTAAAATTTCTCCCCAAGCTTCGGCAATTAGCCTTTCCAATTCACTATAAGCTCCATCATTTTTACCTGTTAAACGAACTTTAGAGACACCTTTTTCTTTCTCCGGGTTCTCTTTGAGTTTTGGTAATCCGGTGAATCGTTTGGACTCCAAAGATGCTTCCTTATCGGTTTTTACCGGAGATTGCAAATCAACCCAACACCTTCTTTTTTCAAATGGATAAGTGGGCAAGCTTACTTTGCGATAAATTTTATCGTTATAAACCTGGTCCCATTCTAATTTTGCTCCCCGTATGTACAATCTTGATATTTCCTTTAATAATTCAAGCCGATTTTTACTGTTTGGCAACTTTGATACTATATCTCCGGCCAAAACGGTCATCCTTTTTATTTCATCTTCACTAACAGCTTCAGAATCAATTTTGCTTGTTAACGGGCTTAGTTTTACCTCCCGGTAATATATATCCTTAGCTTCGTTGGGGATAAGTCCCCTTTGATTAAGATAGTTTATTTTTTCAGTAAGTTCTTCCAGGTTTGCGGCGATAATCGCCAACCGATATTGGTAATGCCCTCTTCCGGTATTCAACGTATAACAAAGGTCTCTAAAATTCATTTCCGGTCTGGTTGCTAAAAGGTCGGAATATCTTGCTACCAACTTTTTTAATGCCGTTTCACTTTTAGCCGATAAGGTGAATATTTGAGGTGAATTCTCCCTGTCTCGAAATTGCTTATTGGCCGTTGGCGATTGTTCAAGGACAATATGACTGTTGGTGCCGCTCAATCCGAAAGCGCTGATCCCGCACCTTCTAGGAGAACCATCTGTTTCCCAGTCAACCAATTGAGTATTTACATATACCGGCGAATTTTCAAAATCAATATTCTGATTCGGCTTATTAAAATTAAGCGACGGCGGGATCTGTTTGTGTTCCAAAGCCAAGACCGCTTTGATTAACCCGGCCATTCCGGCGGCGCTGTCTAAATGGCCCAAATTGGTTTTTACCGAGCCAATCGCGGAAAACCCTTTTTTGGTGGTGTATTTTGAAAAAGCCCGGTTGATGCCGTCGATTTCGATGGGGTCGCCAAGTTTGGTCCCAGTGCCGTGAGCTTCTATATATGTGATTGTTTCCGGGTCGACCCCCGCATCCGACCAAGCCTTCTCGATCACTTCCGCCTGGGCCAATGCATTGGGAGCGGTTATTCCCATCGTAGCGCCGTCCTGATTGATAGCGCTTCCCTTAATGATCGCATAAATATGATCCTGATCTTGGATAGCTTTATTTAAGGGTTTTAAAATGATCGCCAATGCTCCCTCGCCCATACAAGTACCGTCCGCATCATCATCAAATGCTCGGCATATATAATTTTTAGATTCGATCCCCAGCATATTATCATCTTCCAGAGGAAGAAGATTAATTTTGACACTACCGGCTATGGCCAGATCGCAATCGTCGTTTCGAATCCCCTGACAAGCAGTGTGGATTGCCACCAATGAGGATGAGCAGGCCGTATCCATTAGTACGCTTGGGCCCTTTAGATCCAACAAGTAGGATACTCTACCCGGGATGATCGCCGCCATATTTCCCGGAATCGAATTTACTACCTCCGTAGGTTCAATCGCGGCGATTAAACGTTGATACCCAAGATCGGCAACAAAACCGCAATATACCCCGGTCCGGCTTCCCTTGAGTTTTTCCCCTCCATATCCGGCATCTTCGATGGCGCCCCATACGTTTTCAAGGAAAAGTCGTTGATTTGGATCCATCAAACTAGCTTCCCGAGGTGAAATGTTGAAAAATCGACAATCGAATTCATCGACTCGTTCCAAATAAGATCCTCGCTTATACCTAACTCCCTCAGCCTTTCGCCCCAGGTCTTGCAGATAAGCATCGGCTTCCGCTTTCCTATTGGCCGGTAGATCACTGATACAATCCCGGCCATTTTTTAAGATTTCCCAGTACTCGCCGACATTTTGGGCTTGGGGTAAGTTAACGGACATACCAATGATTGCAATATCATGAATCTTTTCAGTACTTATCTCGGTAATATCCGTGGTATCGATATTTTGGACTAATTGATCAAGATTAATCTTTTGCATTACTCAATCCTTTTCAATACTTATTTCAATTAAGTATTATTAATTGAGCGAGTTTCATAATTCCTAAATTTATCATTTCGATACAATATATTGATAGATACATTTGGGCTGGACACCATATATTGCATCGAAATCTTACTAAATGTAATTATGAAACCGCCTAAATTGTTAAGATAATAAAGTTTGTTTTATTCCAAGAACAGCTCGATCAATTTGAGATATAATCCCGCAAACTCTTTCATCTTTGCTTTGTTTAATCTGCGACCGTTATATTTGCATAAACAACTCAAATGACCTTCCCTCTGACTCCATTCCATCGCAATATCGAAAGAATTCAAAATATCATATTTTTCCGTAATTAAACCGGCTTTATAAAATACCGGAATAACCGATACCCGATCCTTGAAGATGTTGTTACTGATATCGTTAATATTATAAACCTTGGTTTCCTGAATTGATTTATAACCTTCCCGGATCAAGGCTGCTAAATCAATAAATTTATTCACGTTTTCCAAATCGATATCCAAGGAGCATAGCTGATTGTCGTTATCGGTCCCGGTTTGAATTGTAATTGCGTCCCGTTCCGTAATCTGACCAAACAAGTAAGCGTATGCCGCCAGTAAGATATCCTCGGTTTTGATATTACCTTCTTTTGTGATATTAAATATCTTGGTTGCAATGCTTTCGTCAAAGTTCAGCCTCAAGTTCACTTCCTTACTGGAACTAGCTTCAACATTAAAATAGTCCAGCGGTAATTCCATCGGTTTAATCGGTAACTCCTTGGGTTGATTGGTTCCCGAACCTTGAATGAACTCCGCCAACTTGGCAATGGTGGGATAGGAAAAGTAGTCGGTGATTTTAATCCGGCCAGGATACAATTGCTCAATTTTAGTATGCATTTTAATTAATAAAATTGAATAACCACCTAATTCAAAGAAACGATCATTAATTCCGATCCGGTCAACCCCCAGGACCTCTTTCCAGATGTTGACCAAGTTTTCCTCAATCTCATTGGTAGGCGCTTCATAAGCCCGGCCGGTATTGATATCTCCTTCCGGAACCGGTAAA
>JAAYEK010000275.1 GCA_012728785.1 Bacillota bacterium
CGGACTTTGTCGATGGGCTTCGGCGTTTCGGTCTCCCTAACCGCCGCCATCCGTGCTATGCACCTCCTGCCTTTTAGTGCCGCCGGTCCTTCCCCGGCTAGCTATGAGTGCCTTTCCTGGGCACACGATTGTTTTCTGATAATATCGCCGTTGGTAATTTGCCGAGATTCCGGTATTGGAGCCAACGCCAGACCCTGCGGCAAGTCTAAATTAAGTAAAATCGAATCCAGCGACACGGATTCATCGGCCCCATTGGCAATCGTCATCTTTAACTCATAAAACTCCTTCAAAACACTTGCCGTGCCTCGAATAATGACGGATACATGCCCGAATAAATCGAATTCACCGTCGCCAAAACCTTTTAGTTCCCATCCTTTACCAGTATTATCTTCTTCACTCTCAATTTTTGATATTTCATTTAACCCGTTTGACAGATATTCAAGCGGCAATTCCTGATAGCCCACTTTAAAAGTAAATTTAAAGATAAACCGGTTCTCCGGGAGGGAGGTGTCGATTCCCAATGCTTTGATTTCATCCAGATCCAACTGACGGCTTTCTACTAATGTAATAACATCCGAACCTTGTTCCAAAACGAAGCTTTCTTCCAGATTTACCCGTTCGCCGACTGTTATTTCTTTGGTATCCGTTTTATAACCGGGTTGGTAGGCATAAATTTTATAATCATTAGGTTCCAACAATTCAGTGGCGAATCCCTGATCATCAGTTACCTGTTTGAATTGTTTACCACTTACATCTTCAATAATTATAATACTGTCCACTAACGGACGCTGGCTTTGGTCCTTTACCGCAATCCGCAGCACTGAAAGTTCTCCTGGATCGCGGACTTCAACCTGAACCCGGTTGGACTGGGGCGACCAATTGCCGAAACCGTCTTTTACCTTAAGATCGGCGTAATAGATCCCCTTCTGAGTAAAACTATGTTGAACCGTTCGTCCCATTGCGGTCGCTCCATCGGAGAACTCCCAGATAAACTCGGCAATCCCGCTATTATCGCTGGAGAAACCTCCATCGAAATAGACCGGCTGATTAATGTATCCCCGGCGGTCACCGCCTGCGTCGGCCACTGGAACCGTCTTATCAATCCCGATCTTGAAGCGCTTAGTCAAAACATATCCGGTAGGACTGATAGCTTCAATCTCAATTTGGCGCCAACCATCGCAAGTAATGGTGGCGGTTGAGGCTTGGATTATCTCTTTATCGATTTGGAATTTTTGTAAGGTTCCTTCCAACACCTGAACTTGTAATGATACATCATGATTGTAGCGACCATTAGGCTCAACCCCGGTTACTAAAATTTCAGTATTGCCCATATCCGTCACTTCAATTTGGCAAGTATCAGGTTGGGACACATTTCCGGCCATATCGGTGACTACCAAAGTTACTGTATACGTACCGGGCTGGGTAAATCCTTTATAAACCAATGGCCCTTGCAGCTTCTTCCCATCGGAAAAGCTCCACTCAAATTTGGCCACTCCCAGATTATCCTGGGATTCCAATCCTTTGAAAGTAACCGCTTCTCCATCGTTAAAACATTTTAGATCCGGACCGGCGTTGGCGACGGGAGCGGTTTTATCGATATTAAAAACAAGGCTTCCCCTGGTCTCTTCCTGGGCTTCATTAAACGCTACAATCTCCAAAGTGTATTTCCCTTCGGCGGAGATTACCGTATCGGGCGCGTAAGGCGCGCCGTTTAAGGTTATTGATGCTATCGTCCCATAAGTAGCCTTAACTCCGATAGTCACATCCTGATTGGTATACATATTCGGCTTGACTCCGGTGATCTCCAGTTGGACCGGACGGAGTTTAACCATAATATTTACCATTGCCGGCTCGACGGACCAGTTGCCGCAGCCATCCTTAACAAAGAGGCTAGCGGTATATTCTCCACGCGATAAGTTTTCTTTAGTAAAGGTTTGGCCGAAAAATTCTTGTCCATCGGAGAAGATCCACTTATATTCGGAAATTCCGCTGTGATCTTTGCCGCTTCCGTATAAGGTAAGAGTTTTTCCTTCGGTGATTATTCGGTTCGCAACAGCCATAGCAACCGGAGGAATGGTATCGATTGTAAATCTGATGCCTTTGACTGTTGTATATTCGGATTCATTGATCGCCTCAACCCTTAAAGTATGTATTCCTTCACCGGAAACTGTAAAGCCGGTATCGGTCTGCTCCTGATCGTCCAAGACAATCCGTTTCAGCGTTCCATTTTCAACCGTTACTTGAATTGGGACACTTTGAGTATAAGCTCCGTTGTCTTCAACACCACCAATTGTGATGGCGGTGTTTCCCTTGCTCTTGATCTCGAAATTCAAATAATCCGGAACTGATCGGTTGCCATAGCCGTCAATTACCACTAAAGTCGCGATGAATTCTCCGGACGTGCTGAAAACCCGGCTAACGCTCTTTCCGAAATATTTCTGTTCGCGATCGGAAAAACTCCATTCATAGGTGACTATTCCGGTGTTATCAGCGCATTGACCGGCGTTAAAAGCAACCGGTCGGTTATCGTCATAGCCTTGGACCGGAACGGAACGATCAATCAAAGCCACCGGAGGAGTTTTGTCAATCGAGAAGCGGGCTATAAAAGTTTTTTCTTCCTGATCAGCCCCTACGGCAACAACTTTGAGGGTATAATCGCCTTCATCATTAACTGAGAAGTTGGTCGGACACTCTTGTCCGTTTAAAGTTAATGACTTAATTGAACCATATTTAACGATAATCTCGACTTGTACCGGCTGATTATACTTTCGTCCATCATTAACCCCGTTAAATGTTACCTCCGCAGAATGTTCGATGACATGCAAAGTCATCACCGACGGTGTCAGACTCCAATTTCCGCAATTATCACACACTTGTAAACTGACGGAATAATCGCCGGGTTCGTTGAAAATCTTTTTAACAGTATAACCCTCATAGGTGTCGGAATCTCCCGAGATACTCCAAAGATATTCGGCAATACCGGAAATATCGCTGGATAATCCCCCGTTTAAAATAATCTCGTCGTCAGCGTAAACCGTCCGTTCCGGATTGAGCTTGGCAACCGGCGGAGTTTTGTCCAACCGGAAGGAAACTGTCTTAGTAGCCGTAATCCCGCTCTCATTTTGGGCGTTCACCACCAATGTATAATAACCCTCAACGCTAACGGTAAAGCTGGTTTCGGAGAGCGCGTTTCCATTGAGGGTAATCCCGGTCGAAGCGCCGTTTGTCACGGCAATGCCGACTTCCAAGTCCTGATTATACCTGCCCCCGTGTTCAACCCCGCTGATCTCAATCACCGGCGCATCGCCAACCACAATCCGAGCCTCCACAGGTTCCGATTCATTACCATGATTGTCCTTAACAACCAGTGTTACCGTATATTCGCCTGCTGTGGTGAAAGTCCGCCAAATTGTGGACCCATTATACTGTTGTTCGGTATCGGAAAAAGTCCAAGTATATGAAGAAATTGTGTTGTTATTATCAGTCGATTGAAGCGCTGAAATTGATATTGCCTTACTAGTAGTAGCCTGAATTATGGCGCCGTTGTCGATTACCGCCCTAGGAGGCGTCTTGTCTAGAGAAAAACTAATCTCAACAATCCGTTGCTGTTGCTCAAAATTCTCAGCCACCGCTTTGAAAGTATGCGCCCCTTCGGTTATCGCGTCCCCCGGCGACCAAGCGACCCCATCCAAATAAGTACCGATCAAAACACCGTCGCTAACGATAACCTTGATCTCCGGATCAGTATTAATTTTAGCCCCTTCAATAATTCCTTCGATTCTAATCCGAACCGGCTCAGCACCACCGGTTACTTTCGAGGTATACCAAGGTTCATAGGAAATCTTACCTTCGATCCGGTCACCTAAGTCCGTCCAGACATTATTCAAAAGAGTACTGGGGCCGCCTTCATGGTTCCAATAGTTCCAAGTGCAATCAAGGGTAATGTTGGAGTTATTGTTTTTAACAGCGGTCTGATTGTTAATGAAGTTATTCTCGCGGATGTAAGGTAAAGTAGCGGAAGAAGTGTAGTTGACCCCTACTTTATTGTTTTCAATGGTTGACCCGGTAAGGTCAAGTTGCCCGCCGGAAATCTTGACGCCGGTATCCAAAGCGGTAAGTTTACTTCCCCGGATAACCGCGTTTTTGATGTTATCTAAACCAGTGTTTCCGTTGCTGATTATTGTTCGTTCTACGAGCAGATCGCCGCTGTTTTTGATTCCAACCCAATATGAATTACTAATCTCCGAATCATAAATCCCAGCTTTACCACCATTATTAATGGTAATTGAATTATAACGATAACGATACTTATCAGAATAATGACCACCATATACGATTTTTGCATAATTACAGACTAATTCACCTCCGGCAGCAATATTCAAGTCTCCCCAATCGCCTTTATTCGGTGATGTTGTGCCACCATCGGTATCCCCGCCTGCCGTGTCATCATAATAGGATGTTAGGATTACTAAATCTTGATCATTTCCATTAATATTAAGTCGTCCCAAAATATCAATGAAGCCATTTGAGCGAAATTTAAGGATAGTACTGGGATCCAATGTCAAAGTGACTCCCTGATTAATACTTAACCTTTGAACTATATAAGGACTCCCTTCCGGACCCCAGACGGTATCCTCCGTAATTGTAGCTGTTCCAATTTCCGTAGCTCCCCAAGCCCCATGCGACAGCCAACCTAAACAACCGATTAACAATAAAACCGAAAACATCACTTTTACCATTCTCTCACGAACCATCCCAACCACCCCGATTAAATATTGTCAACCTTCTATCATTTTCCTGTACCGGAAGTAACATAAAAAATTTACTTCTATTCCCTAAACGTTTGGAAAATCCTTCTATAACTTAATAAAATTTTTATCCAATTTTAATTTTTATGAAAACTTAAAGCTTATGGCCGATATTCCAAAATCAATCCAAACAAAAAAAAGAGCTATTCGCTCTTTTTGTGGGACTCGCAACCTTATAAGGGACTATAAACTAATCCCCAACCCATTCACGGGCAGGAATTATTATAAAAAATCCTGATAAATCCTGTTAATCCTGTCTACCGAAAACCTTGTTTTAGACAAGATACACTACTAACACAATTATAACAGACAGCTTTATCACACCGGCTTCACCGCCACCGTAAACTTCTCCGCCATCCTTACCGGATAATAAGACTGTTTCGCCTTCCTTAATCCTTCGATACCCATATCCTCTTCCCTATTGATAAACTCCATCTCCGCCCATTCCCTCGCCGCAAACTCACGATTTATTGCGGTATAGGCTCCGTCAAACTCCGTATTGGCCTTTTCAATATGGATCACCACCATATTCCGGTTCAACCTTTCGCCGACCGTAATCCCTTGAATCACTCCATCGACTTTCAGCACTGCCCCGGTAACCCCTAAAAAATCAAAATTCTTTAAAGCAATAGCCATCGCCTCACTCTCGCTAGCTGGTTCCGGATTCCTTACATCAAACCAATCCGTGGCCAAATTAAGACACTCTTCAACCAACTCCGGAGTCATTTTTTGATATTCCCAATTATATTGACGATAAAACTTGTTCAGATGGTTGCGCTTACTGTGATATTTCCGTCCTGCCAAATTAATCAAATCAGCGACAGAATATAAATAATCCGAAGTATTCTTCTCCAATTTTGTCGATAGTCCCGGATCGATTTGCTGGATAGCCGAGGCTAATTGTTGAGGAATCCGTCGCAACTGAAACTCAAATTTTTCAGCCCCGGCGGTTTCTTTCATCAAACGGTAAACTTCCTTTAAAGCTTCAATATTATTCCAGTCACCGACAGGAGGTAAGAAAAAAGGTTTCCATTTGGGATGGGACGGCTTGGCTATTAATAACCAATAATCCAAATCCGAAAGATAAGTAACTAAAAGCCCAAAATTAAACTGCCACATCACCAGATTAGTAAAAGTCAAATCTGAAGTTTCCGGCTGGATAATATTTAAAATCCGATCAAAACTCGATTTATCATCGAACGTTATTTTTCTAAAAGTAAGCATCTTCTCACCATTTTTTAATGTTTATAGTCTAAATGTCTGAAGTTTATAGTCTAAATGTCTAAAAGTCTAATGTCTAAAGTTTCAAAACCCCAGATCCAAATACTGATCGTATTGATTATTAAGGGTATTGTACTTTCGACTGTTCGACTTGCGACTGTTCAACATCTGATAACAACTACCAGTCTAAATCTGGTTTTAGTCTGAAACAATATCTTTAGGTTTCTCGTAAACTCCGGAGGTTATAAATATGGTCCAATCAAAACCCGAGCAAATGAGTTTGATCCTCTTTAGCGGGGATTTCGATAAGGCAATGGCCGCCTTAACCCTGGCCAATGGCGCCGCCGGTAATGGAATGCAGGTTAGCATCTTCTTTACTTTCTGGGGCATTAGCCTGCTTCGTCGAAAAAACTCCGGGAGTGACCTTTTTCTCGAAAAGCTTTTCAAAGGGATGATGCCAATCGGAGCCGAAAAAATCGGCCTTTCCAAGTTCAATTTCTGTGGGATCGGCCCTTGGTTGCTAAAAAAATTAATCCGCCAAAAAAACGGCCAAACAGCTCAAGATCTATTTAAAATGGCGATGGAACGCAAAATCCGTTTTATTGCCTGTGAAGCATCTCTCAAATTATTAGGAATTAAACCGGAAGAACTAATCCCTTACGAGCGGCTCGAACTGGCTGGAGCCGATGCTTTTCTCCAAAGCGCGCTGGAATCGAAGATAGCAATGTTTATATAGACAGAAGACAGTAATCAGAAGTCAGGAGCCAGTAAAATAAAAGCAAAAGCTTTGCTAGACCCAAAAGTCCCTTGCGCAACTGTCTTCTGTCTCCTGTCTTCTGTCTCCTATCTTCTAAGTACTACTGGCAAGAACTGCTTGTCCAAACGCTTTTCCAAACTCCACAGCATTCTTTAAATCGTCTTCAGTCGGGATTAATACCGGTTTCACGGTGGAGTTGATTACCTTAAATTTTATAGCCGCCAACCTACTTTCCAGATTAGGGACTGCTTCCCCGCTCCAACCGTAAGATCCAAAAGCCGCTCCTATTTTTCCCTTTAAATTGATAGTCGCTAAACTACTTAATAGGTCATGGACCGGTTTCACGGCATCGCCATTAATAGTAGGAGACCCCACTATCAATCCTTTTGACCCTTCAATCTTAGCCACCAAATCAATTGGAGCAGTCTCCTCTAAATTATAAACCTCGGCCTCAATACCGGCTTCTCCGATTCCGGAGGCTATTGTCTCCGCTAATTTGGCAGTATTGCCATAAGCGGATACATAGGCGATAATCACCCGCTTTTGTTCCGGATTGACGGTAGACCAGTCCCGATAACATTGGATATATTTCTGAATATCCTGTTGAAGTACTGGGCCATGTCCCGGAGCGACGATTTTTAACGGATATTTTTCGATTTTTTCGATTGCCTGGAGCGCATACCGTTTAAAAGGCCGCATAATATGGTCAAAATAGTATTTAAAATCATTAAAAAAGTCGGAAGAAAGATCCCCAAAAAGCAGCGGATCGGCATAATGAGATCCCAAAAAATCACAGTCAAATAAAATTTGATCTTCGGTCAAATAAGTAAACATGCTGTCCGGCCAATGCAAAAAAGGCGCCGTAATGAACTGAAGAGTCTTCCCACCCAGATCGATCTGATCGCCGTCCCCGACTTTAATCAGATTTGGTTCGCAGTTCATGATATTTTTAATAAAATGTTCTCCGGTTTTGGAAACGACAATTTTCGCTTCCGGCGCGACCTTCAAGAGTTCTCCAATGCTACCGGAATGATCCGGCTCCATGTGGTTCAAAACTATATATTTTATTTGGGTGGGATCAGCTAGAGACTTGATATTAGCGAGAAACTCGTTGAAAAAGCCGTTTTTGACAGTCTCGATTACGGCTATTGCTTTGGAACCTTTAACAATGTAAGAATTATAACTGGTGCCATGTTCGGCGCGCATGATAATGTCAAAAACCCGTAAATCAGGATCTAGCGCCCCTATCCACCAGACATTCGGAGCCAATTCATGTGTTTTCAAAGAGACCACCTCAACTTAGATCGATTGAAACATATCTTTACCTACGCCACATTCGGGGCAAACCCAGTCTTCAGGAAGATCTTCGAAAGCAGTTCCCGGAGCAATTCCGTTTTCCCCATCGCCAACCGCCGGATCATAAACATAACCACAAACTGTGCATTCCCATTTCTTCATAATTGTTATCCCCCTTTTTCCGATTCAGTATTTCCTAATCATTAAAAAAAATTAATTAACATAGTTAAATGTTATGATAGAATTCAAGTTTTGTCAAGTATAATTTTGGGGATGTTATAGCTGACTATACCGTTTATTCAAGAACGCAAATCGCCTCACCCCACGTAGCGTTAGCGGTAGTAGCATTCCCTGTTCGTCCGGGGCTGAGGCGAAATTTAGCTAGCTTTATCGCTAAAGATTTTTCGATTTTTTGACGAAATCATATCTAGAAGTTAGTTAGTTTCTTCGGGTATGGACACCCGAAAATGCAATTCATGGAGGAATTTGCATGAGGATCAACCATAACCTATCCTCGCTTAACGCTTGGCGGAATCTTACGACAGCCAATAATTCGATTATGAAAAAAGCGGAAAAACTCATGTCCGGGCTGCGGATCAATCGGGCCGCCGATGATGCCGCCGGTTTAGCTATCTCGGAAACAATGCGTTCCCAGATCCGCGGTTTAAGCCAAGCTTCCCGCAACGCTCAAGACGCCATCTCCCTTATTCAAACCGCTGAAGGCGGATTGGTCGAAGTCCACGCTATGCTCCAGCAAATGCGGGAACGTTGCGTTGCGGCCGCAACCGGAACCTATATTTTCAGCGACGGAATGGCCATCCAAAAAGAGATCGACCAAATCAAGGATGAGATTGACCGGATCGCCAATACCACCCAATTCAACCATAAAAACCTGCTGGATGGTACTACCGGGGCGATTGTATCCACCGACCGCACCAATACTCAAGTATTCATCGGCAGCGGTGTCTCCATGGTTGACCCGAGAAAAGGGATTACCAACCGCAGTATGGAATATCATCTGGAGATTACCGCCACCAATCCTGGTCAAGCCCAAATTCAATTAAGCAATATTTTCATGACCAGAACCGACGGCACAACTCCTAGTGAAATTGCAACTGTCAATACAAAACTCAAAGACATCGACCAATTCTGGGATAATAGCGGTTTATGCCTGCTCAATAACCCCCAACCCGTTACTTTGCTTCAAGGCGATGGCAAGCAAGCAGTAGTTTATTTATTTGGGGATGATACTTTACAGGATGCCATTGATAAACTTAATGGCGCTATTGCCAATGAATTAGGCCAAGGAAAATATGTCGCTGATCCTAATCAATTCGTCTCTTTTGTCCCTAGCCCTCCGCTAGATGTAACTGGAACTGAAACAGTCGCCGGCACCCTTGTTTTTCGCTCAGCTATCGCCGGCCGCACCGGTGAACTCAGATTGGCTTCCGGAGAGCAGATCATTAACGCTTTTGGATTATCTGATATTCAAAAATCCTCCCGAAACCAATTTACGGTTAATGCCACTGATGCCAACGGCAACATCATTCTTGCTAACGAACTTATTACCGACAATATTCTATCGGGAATGCTTCATCCCAATATCGATGTCAAGTTCGATGTCAACGCCAATATTACAGTTGGTTTTGACATTGTCAATAAAGAATTCACCTTTACCGGCGCTGCAACTCCATTCGAAACCATAATCAAATATAGCGATAACTCACTGAACTTTCAGATCGGCCCTAATGAAATGCATTTGATGTACGCTGCCATTGGGAACATGGACAGCGAAGCGCTGGGAGTCAACCGGGTAATTGCTACCGACAAGGTATCCGCCGGACGTTCAATAACTATTATAGACATTGCCATTAGCAAAGTATCTTCACAACGGGCTAGCCTAGGGGCTGTCCAAAACCGTTTGGAACATACCATCAATAATTTAGGAGTCGCCGGTGAAAATTTGACTGCCTCCGAGTCCCGGATTCGGGATTCGGATATGGCTGGAGAAATGATGGAATACGTTAAATTCCAAACTTTGTTACAATCAAGCCAAACAATGCTCGCTCAAGCCAATCAACAGCCTGAATCGGTGTTAGGCTTACTAAGCGGATGAATCTAAGATGATTTCTATAAA
Organism: Bacillota bacterium; assembly: GCA_012728785.1. Lineage (GTDB taxonomy): Bacteria > Bacillota > UBA4882 > UBA8346 > UBA8346 > JAAYHS01. The sequence goes on from JAAYEK010000275.1 coordinate 10,220, forward strand.
ATAACAAACCCGGTGTTTACTGACAAACCCCGGGTTTCATTATAAGATCTTTACGCTGGAATCAACTGCTTAGAAAATATTATCGCTGCTTGTCGATCCACGTCAGCCCATTTTCATAATTTCACGTGGGTCAAGCGGACACTAGAAAACGATTTCTCTGTGGCCAATGATGATTTTGCCACCGAGGCGCAGAGACACAGAGTTAACACCCTTTCATCTTCCCCGACGGGCCAGGGGGGGACTACTCAGTTAAAAATACATGGTTCCCAATTCGGGCGGTAACTCGAAGGTTAGCCGAATTAAAAAATCTGATGCCTTCCTTTGAAGAAGTCTCCGGGTTATAAAAATACAAAGCTCCGTTACTGGGATCGATACCGTTAATAGCGTCTACTACCGCTTTGCGACATGATTCGCTCGGCTCTATATAGGGCAACTTCGGAACACTGCTAAACTGGTTTTGCTGATAGATCACACCCCGTAATGAAACGGGAAACTGATAACTGCGCATCCGGTTTAATACAACTGCCGCGACAGCTACTTGTCCTTCATATGGTTCCCCACCGGCCTCGGCGGCAACTAATCTGACCAAAAGATCGAAATCAGACTCACTAATATTGTCGGGAACTTTAACCCGGGTTCTACCTCCTTGACCGCCAGGAATTCTAAAATTAAGGGCTACACTGATAATGGGGTCTAAAGCTTCACAGTCGGAATCATTGGCGATAGTGCTTCCCACCGCCCGTCCTTCGATTATTAGCGACAGACCGCCCCGTTCCTTGCCAAGATTAATCTCTACCCCGGTGATCAGCTCTATTTTTTCTTCAAAGTCATATTCCGGGGCGGTTTCATTTAAGAGATCCCGAAATCCAATCCCAACATAGGAACCTACTCGCCACCCCTTGCTTTGGCGATAAGTCAGACCGGCTGATAAATCCTTGTTTTCCCATTGATAAATCCCTCGGGCCGTCCATCGCTCCGATAAGTAACAGTTTAATCTCAAAGCGGCAGCCGACAAATTATCGTCTTGATACTGCCATTCAATCCCGGTATTAATCGCGGCCAAAACCGCTGTTTGTAAAATGAATACTAGCACTAAGGTAACTAATGAAATTATGGTGAAACGTTTAAACAACTTTAACCTCCATCGTAGCAAAGAGAATAACGTTCACCATATTATTCGGCTAGTTTCGTGAAATTCCTAAGCCTAAAATGGTTAAAAAAAAGAAATCACACCTCATGCCTCATGATTTGGGCCTGCCTATTAAAAAAGCTCCTCCTCAAGTATTGCCGCTAGCAAATGATATATGGGAAGATGATATTCTTGGATCCGATATGTTTCGTCGGCCGGCGCTTGGATGGTAACCGCGCATAAGTCTTTTAAAAGCCCACCCGAAATGCCGGTCAGGCCGATTGTTTTTAAGCCAAGGGACTTAGCGACTATTACCGCCCGGATCACGTTGGTGGACGAACCGGAAGTGCTGATGGCAAGCAAAGCGTCACCCGGTAATCCATAACCAAGGACTTGTTCCGCGAATATCAGTTCCGAAGAAAGGTCATTACAAATCGCCGAGATTAGCGCCGTATTGGTGGATAACGGAATTACCGGAAGGTTATCTTGAAGTAGGTCCACCCAATCGGCAGTCCCGCCCATTGCTTTGATTTTATTAGCCAAAACATCGGATAAGGGTCTTTTTTTTAAGAAGCCTTTCATGAACTCGCCGCTGATATGTTCGGCATCGGCCGCGCTTCCGCCGTTACCGCATACTAATAGCTTGCCTTTGCCGGTAAAGGTTTCTTTGAGGATGAAGAAGGCCTTTTTAATCTGTTCCAGGCACGAGACAATGTTGGGGTAATGCTTTAATAAATTAGTAATTAGCCGCTCAGAGCCTTCCGAAAATTCCATATTAGAGGTCCCCACCCTACCACTCTGTTTTAGATCTTCTACAATAGAATATGAGAAACGACGGGATTCGGGTAATAAAAGCATGAATTTTCAAATACGTCCTCGGGAGTAATGTTAATCTGTGGTTTGATGGGTTGTAAATCATTTTTTTGCATTCACTGGACTATTTTTTGCTCGAAAAAGTCATTCGGAAGATTGTGGGCCATCCCCTGGACAAAATGAAATTACACTATTATCCAGATAAATAGTCACTTACATACCAGAGAAAAATATCGATAATAAATAGAGTCCCAGAATATTATCGATGAGTAACAACCTTTTATTCTTCCCCTAACATCGCTTTCTGCCTAAAAAGAAAACCCGGAATCTCCGGGTTAATGTCTGTTAACAAATTCAAATTTTAGATTATGTTTCTCGGCAATCTTACGGGCTTCCTCATTGATCGATTTGGTAAGTTCTTCGGAAGTCATATGTTTAGTTTCTTCATAATGTTCAGCCCGGATTTCGTGCAATTCCCGCATCAATTTCGGTTCGTTAATCTTCTCCATTTTCGACCACCTCCTCGGGGGTTATAATTTCGATCTGTTTGTATCCTTCCTTAATTGCAAATGCTCTTACGGCCATCTTGGTTTTTGGCTTCACTAAATGCTTAAAATTCCAACTTACGATATAGTCCATACCATTCAATAATGCAATTGCCAAATGAAGCCCATCGTCTTGGTATTTCGCAGGGATAATGCCTTCTGCAACAAACTGGACGCCGACTTCGTTGGTTTCTTCGGTAGAATCAGGAATGCAACTCCGGATCTTTGCATCTTCCTAATTCTTGAACCGTTAGGGCCGATAATTATATTTCATATGCGCCACCGGGTAATTCTTGATCGAAAAATTTCCGGGTTATAACCATCTTTTCCGGCGCATCTTCGGCATAATAGAAACTAATGACGTTAGTATCCAAATATAGTTTTGGTTTTTTTCGAATCACCAACATATCACCACCTCCAGAATACTATATTTCTAAGAGTTAATTCTAAAGAACCTAAGCCAATTAATGTTTTCATTGATCCGGTAAGTCGAATGGTCCTTATCCGGGACCAATTCAATCTTTTTCGAGGATTGTTGTATCACCGTTATTATGATACAATAAATACCAATAGTTTTTAGAAGGTGAAGTTGATGGATGATAATAAAGTAGCTATTTTGCTGGAAGATTTTCGAGCACAGTTTCGGACTTTTGGCGAAGGCCTAGATGGTTTAAAAGATGAATTAAAAGATTTTAGAAATGAAACCAATCGTAGGTTGGAAAGCCTTGAAAATAAAGCAACAAATCTTGCTATTGAATTTAAATCCTTTAAAACCGATAACAAACAGGACCATCAGCAATTAATGCAAGCAATCAAAGAAACCGATACGGAAGTTCAAAAGTTGAAACGGATCAAATAATTACCTAATTACTTGATAACACAGTCGCCATATTACTTGAAGGTTTAAGAGCCCAGTTCCGGACTTTTATACTCACCCGGCCTCCGACCACCTTCTCTGTTTTAAAGTTGGTTTCGGTAGAAATTTCTGCAAAGATGGTAAGGAAACCAACAAACACTAAAATTTCTAGCCCCTCTTTCCAGAAAGGCCAACTAAAACTTGCTTTATCAACTAAATGCTCAATTAAACAATTCCCTTCTCCCGGCATTCATAAATAATATCATTATGGGAGAAGGGATGGTGCCTTATTACTATTACCGATTAACTAACGCGGGATGAGGCGATTGGCGCTTTCTTTCTCCGGATTCAGGCTTTCGGCGGAAGATGGCCGTCGGTAATCATGGCTTCCCAGTCAAAATGAAGGTGGTTTTCCGTGATTTGGAGACAGCCATTCGAATAGTAGACTCAGATTGGAACAGATTGAACCGGAGAGATTTTTTTCTATTTCATACCTATTTAATCAAGTAACTCTTCATCATCAAGCTTCCAAACGCCTTCTTCTTCAAGAAA
>JAAYEK010000276.1 GCA_012728785.1 Bacillota bacterium
ATTTAATTTTTCACTGCTGAGAACAGTATGGGGACCGTGACCGGGTAAAACTTGATAATCTGATTCAAGACTTCCGAGTTTGTCTAGACTCTGCATCATTGCTAGACGGCTAGAACTATAGAGATCGACCCTCCCGATGGTTCCCTTGAATAAAGTATCCCCCGTAATTAGTAAATTTTCGCTTATAATACAAATGGAACAGTCCGTATGACCGGGCGTTTCCAAAACCCTAAATTCGCGGTCACCAATTGAATAAGTCGACTGCTCATCAACAAGCACAATCCGCTCTTTCGGTAATTGAAATTTTTTAGGATTATTTAAAAACTCGCCACCATTTTTATATGCATCGGTGAACTTGTCCAACCCATTAGGATGAAAATATAAGTTTGCATTTGTGTTTTCTAGATAAGAAGGAAGTTCCATTACGTGATCAATATGAATGTGAGTAAAGAAAATAGCCAGGAGATTGTTACTCCCGTGAAAGACTTCCGAATAGGGAACACAGGGATCGATTAAGACCTGTTCTTCGCCGCTATCGAGAAGATAGAGATTGCAATTTAAAAATGATGAAACGTAAGTCTTAAGCTTCCATTCTTTTGCGAATTTCATAAGCTGCTCCATAAATACCGGCATCATTACCTAAGGAAGCTAAAACAAACTCAGTTCCCCGAAGTTCCATAAAGCACAACTCCTGAAACTTTCTTCTTATTTTTGTAAGCAGAAAATCCCCGGCCTTACTCACACCACCGCCAATTACAAAGGCTTCGGGATTGATGGTTGCGGCTACAGTCGAAAGAGCTATGGCCATTTTTTCCACCATAAAATCAACAGCCGCAAGCGCAACTTCATCACCGGCTTTGGCGGCATCAAATATATTTTTAGCATTTAGCTCGATATCGTTTAGAATTGTTTTTTTGCCTTTACGCATTTCTTCGGCACTGTAAACCAATCCGGTCGCGCTTGCATAGCGTTCATGGCAGTCATAGAGTCCACAATTACAGAGGCGTTTCTTTCCTGTTGCTACCGGTAAATGGCCGATTTCTCCCGCAGAACCAGTAAAGCCTTCGTAGAGTTCGCCATTGATAACCACTCCACCACCGATACCGGTTCCTAGAGTAACAAAAACAAAATTTCGGAATCTTCTCGCACTGCCGATTGCCATTTCTCCGATGGCTGCTGCATTGGCATCATTAATAACCCTAACAATAATCCCAGGATAGTGCTCTTGCAGGAGTTTTTCCGCCTCAACATTACCCCAGCCAAGATTTTGCGCGCCACGAACCACTCCTTTTACAACCGGACCCGGAACACCAACTCCGATACCAAGGAGTTGATCACCATCGAGCAGTTCCTCGATTTTCGTAAAAATGTCAGGAAAGATGTTCACTCCGTTATTGGATACATCCGTCCTGATACTGGTTTTCAACACCAATTTATCTTGATAGAATTTACCGATTTTGATTTCGGTTCCTCCGATATCAATTCCAAAAATACAATTCATATTTGCCTCCGTCTGTTTGAATTATACCATATTAAAAGATAATTGTTAAGCGTAAATAAAAGAAAAAAACAAGTAAAAATACTTGTTCAATAATTCGAATAATTAACGATGATCACTTCACCGCCTATTTTAACAATCTGATTCCAGGGGATGATGGCATTATTGCTGGAAGAGAAGAAATTCGCCAATCGCGTGTTCGGTTGCACGGTGATGGAGATGATCTTTCCGCTGGTCGGG
>JAAYEK010000277.1 GCA_012728785.1 Bacillota bacterium
ATCCTGATTGACTACCGGGAAGTCGGAGAATCACTTTGGAGCCGCTTTAATGCCGGTAAAGAAGGTACCCTCTGGTATTATCGCTCACTGGTCACTGCTTATCAAAAGGCCAATGCGCCCCAAAAGATAGTTGATGAGCTGGAGCGGGTGGTCTCGGAGATCGAACGGCTTAGTCAAAGCTAAATTAGCTCAATTGTTTCATTCTTTGTTCCCGATTTATAGGCGGTCTTATCTGATTTCGTTCATATTATTATTGGTAGGGATAGTATGTTTTATCGATAATGGCGAAGTATTTAATACCAAAATTTGACCAGTTTCACTTCTTTTTTATTAGACGGTACTAATGTATACAGATTTGAATCGTCCTTCCCTACAAGACTTTAAAAAGTTATACTTCCCTTACGGCTCTTAGAGGGATCGGCTGGATAACCAACCCCCGACTCACCTATCCTTTGCCGAATACCCATCAATTTTTGGCTTCCAAGGAGAAAGGCGCCAACTAACAGGAATTTGTTTATGAAAAGCGAACTATAAATGTAATCCGTATTATTTGGCTAAGAAAAACTTGCGCTTTGGAGGAGAACAATCATGCCCAAATTACTTTTGACTATAGTTGTTCTGATATTAGCGGTAGTTGTTTCCGTCATTCAAAATAAAAAGAGGTCAACATTATCAACTACTTTAAATGACTGGATCTCCGCTCCGGAAGTTTACCAAAAATTATCATCCCTAAATGAGAATATTCGGGACCTAAATGTAAATACCCCGGCTGAAGCGGAGATGATCTGTCGCGGCTTGGAGTATCTAAAAGCCCAATTCGGCGCCGAAAATTACTCCAACCTAAACGAAAATCTCTATACTTTGGCGGTACTGTTTCAAAAAATTAATAATAAACAAGCTTATCAAGTTTTAAATGAACGGGGGATACCTCTGCTCATTGCCAATTTCAATCTCTATCGAAATGTAGCTGAAGAAGAGATTTCACGGGATTCTTATTATGAACCGGATATCTTTATCTTAAAGATCTTCGCCCAATATACTAACCGCGAAGGAACTAAAGCCCTAATTGAAGCCATCAAATCCAATTATAAACCGGATAAGTATCTATGGTCCGTAATCTTTGAAATAGCTGCCGAGAATGACCAATCTAATACGATTATCCGGGAACTAGGCCAATATTTACCGGCGCAATTCGCCGGTATCAGTTATCTGGACATGTGTAACCGGTTGGCGGTAGAGGGGAAGCTATCCAAGCACCCCTTTGACAGCGAACCGGGGTTTCAATTGCTCCGGAAATTGTTACAAAGTCAAGACCGGGATGAATTTAGTTATGCCGTTAGCGCCACCGCGGCGCTGCCGTTCATCAACAGCCGTTATCAGGCGGAACTTTTAAAACTGGCCTCCGAGCACCCGGATATCGATGTACGGATTGAGTCCGCCTGGGCCGGGGCTAAGCTCGGCGATGATCAATCGTTACAGGGATTGGTGGAATTGGCCAAGGACTACCGTTACGGTAATAAACCGATGCTATACTTGAAGGAATTGGGAAAAGAATCATTGGCCCCGGCGGAGACCAAGCAAGCGGATTTTCAAGCTTTGGCGGAGCTGTGTAATTGGTTGTCCCACCCCAGCGAATTTGGCAGTTACCCTGATGCGGCCGGAATTGTGGATAAACGGGAGCTCTATTGGCCCCCGACCCAAGATCGCCGAACCATGTATATCATTGAATATACCTATAAAAACCATAAAGAAGACGGTTCCGACGATATCGGAGTGGGAATGGTAGGTTCAACTACCTTTTGTTTGTTTGGGATTGAAGGCTTAGTAAATTATCCTCCGGAGAAGATTTATGGCATTCATTGCGCCTGGGAGATGGATCTCGAGGATTATGCCAACCCGGAAATCGGCTTAAATATACTGCGAAAATATAACCAAAAATAAGCCCGTATAACTTGCTCAACCCCCGTCTCACCTACCCACCTTCATCCTCCGGTCGAATGGGGTTCGGGAATGATTGCTCCGAATCCCCCGGCGGAATTACGTCTTAATCCAATCAAAACTTGAGCGCGGTAAAACAGACTTTTGAATAATAATGGTTTGCGGACCG
>JAAYEK010000278.1 GCA_012728785.1 Bacillota bacterium
ACTAAAGATGAAGTTTGCTTAGCCGGATTACGGAAGCGAGTATAACTGAAGAGCCCGGTGCGGGAAATCCGCACGCCGGGATCTGTGCGGGGGGCGTCGAGAAATCAGCGGCTCTACCGTGACCCTGTTTCTTCGGGGTTCGCCTCATCCCTTTCGGTAGTTGATCGGTAATAGTAACCCAACTGCTATTCCCTTCTCCCGAAACGTATCATAAACGGAATGTTGGGAGAAGGGGAGTTTGATATATTGAGCAGTGAGTTACTTCTAAACCGCTGCGGGTTTAAACTCCGGTAAAGTGTGTTGGAATGAAAGGCAAAGCAGTGGGAGCGTAAACCGCAGTTTGTGGGTCAGAAGACTGGCGGAGCTAAACTTTGATCTACAGCTTCGTAGTGAGGCATTTGAAGGACGACAGGATTTGAACCTTAAAAACACAGGCGTTGAATAGCAAAACATAAATTGGTATAATTAAATAGAGGTGATAGGTATGGAAGGAATAAAAAATCAAGTTATTCGAATGATTGAGTCTCTACCCGATGGAGTAACTATTGATGATATAATGGCCGAATTATACTTTAAACTACAAATTGATAGGGGACTGAAAGAACTGGATGAAGGAAAAGGAATACCTCATGATGAGGTAGAGGCTGGATTTTCAAAATGGCTGTCCGAATAAGATGGTCTCCAAAAGCGGTCAAAGGATTACAGGAAATATGTAATTTTATTGAACAGAATTCGGAATTTTATGCAATACTCTTTGCTAAAAGAGTTTTTAACTCAATTAGTAATTTGAAGGAATTCCCGTTATCCGGTCGAATTGTGCCTGAATACCACAATCCGAACTTACGTGAAAAAATATTTGATAACTATCGTATAGTTTACCGAATTAAAGAAGATGTTTTGGAAATCGTCGCCATCTGTCATGGCTCAAGGTTGCTTAGATTATGATTTATAAATAACTTTGGTGAATGGAGAAACACTGACTCAAAAGGTCTGTGTTTTCTTGCTTGAGATAGAAGCAGATAACAAGAAAACGGCAGCAAAAGCAAGATTAACTATGTGTAGATAATTGTATAGTTCCGCTTTTAAACGGTGAGGTCGGTTACAGAAAAGAATTTGCAGCAAATAAGGAGTATTCGTTTATCTATATCGGCGGCCAGCATTTGGCCCGAGTTAACGGAGTTGTGGGCGGGTCAGGGAAGAAGTTCTACTACCACAACGATCACCTAGGCTCGGCGCTGGCTGTTACCGATCAATACGGCAATAAAGTAGTTGAGAGGGATTTCGCGCCGTTTGGGGAAAGGATCAATACGGATGTTTATGATGATGAGCCGCGGGATTTAGAGGAGGACGAGAGCGGGTTTACCGGGAAGGATTGGGATGAGGATGTAGGGCTATATTATTACAATGCGAGATGGTATGATCCCACAGTTGGAAGGTTTATTAGCGAGGATTCGGTGGCGGATGATCCCAATTTGTATGGGTATTGCGGCGGAAATCCGGTGAACTTTACCGATCCGACGGGGCATGCGGCAGAGGGAGCTTTCAAAGTCAGTTTTCAGAAAGATTGGGGTTTAGTTGGGTCTTCGTTGAATGCTGCGGCAATGCTAACAGGAGATGGAAACTTAAGTACTTTATCTTCGGCGTTTAGTTTGTTTGTAGCGATTAAAAATAAAATTGAACAAGTTAAAACTCAAGAATTAATTGATTTATTAACGAAAATGGATGATTTAGGAAAAGGCGGACCGGGTAGTGAATCTGCAGATGTATCATGTTATATAAAATTACAATCGGGATCGACACTTTTTGATGATACATTAATACAATTGTATGTTGAAGCAGCAGTGAAAGAGGGAGGAAGTAGTTTTACAGCAAAAATTCAAGCTAAATTGGTCTGTATGGGTTTTGATCTCGGATCATTTGGGCCATTTGGGAATGGAGTGGATGGTTTTAATGGTGATATTACTACAAATGCTATAAAAGATTTTCAGGCTATCTTTGGTTTGGCTTTAAGCGGAGAATTGGATTTTGCAAATTTGACAATGATTGATAGTCAATTAGAAAAAGGTACTAGGGTTGGACGGCATGGTATTGGCTCATTCGTTGATGACGGTGGACCCCCCTCATTTATTTACCTAGTGAAATAAAAACAATAAATAATGTATATGGAGAGCGAATTGTACCTAAAGGTAAGAAATATTCCAAACATCATAGAGGATGGGATCTTGGAAATGATCTTAACACCGAGATAGTTGCATCAGCAGGTGGGAAGGTTTTATTTAAAGGTTGGCTAGATGATTTTTGTGGTTGGTCAATAACTATAGATCATGGAAGTGGATGGAAAACTCACTATTATCATTTAAATAAATTTGCAACTATAGGTGATTATGTAGGGCAAGGTCAAGTTATCGGATATATGGGAAGTATAGGAGCTTCTTCTACCGGTGTTCATTTACATTTTGCTATTTCTCATGGTTTTACAGCTGATGGGAGATATAATTACCTTGATCCGGCTAATTATATTACTCTTCCTAAAGGCTTAACAATGGCTTGGGATGTGCGCTATAATTCTACAACTGGTAGATATGAAAATATAACAAAATAATAGGAGTGATATATATGAGTAAAAAAAGTATTTTAATCTTAATTATTGTTTTAGGTATTAGTTTCAGCTTTGGGCTTACATTTATTAAAAATAGAGTTAAATTAACTGCACAAGACCCTTTGATTTTAGAAGATTTTATAATTGATGGTATAGAACTAAGAGAGCCAATGTCAAATGTATTAGAAAGATTGGGACAACCAGAAAAGATTACTAAAACTGAGGACGCTATATACTATTATTATTCAAATTTAACGATTGAATCCTTATTGATTAAAGGTCCGGAAGGTATAATAAATAAAGTTGATTGTGTATTAATATCCGAAAAAGATATACAAAGTTTTCGCGGGATACGTATTGGAGATAAAGAAGAAAAGGTTATATATAGATATGGGGAAATAAAAAAGAATGATAATCGATTAATATATGAGAAAGGAATTGGAACATTGATTTATGCTATTAGTTTCGAAATTGATGCGGGACTTGTAAAAGAAATTGCTACATATAATGCAATAGACTAGATAAATATATAGATTTTTAAAAAGCAAGCCTCCGATGCCCACCGAGAGAACCACGGCAATCCACCATCGTTCTCCGAGAAAAGCGCTCCTGCCGGCGACACTCGCGCCAAAAAAAGCCCGGAAGAACGCTTGCGCGAGAGTCAGTACGCCAAGCTAAGCTTGGTACTTCTTGCAAGGTGAAAGTCCTTGCTGGATAAGGTTTAGCCAACCACCCATATCAAGTGTTGCGCCGAAACTGGCGACAGTTAGGTGAAGTGTACACAGAGAACC
>JAAYEK010000279.1 GCA_012728785.1 Bacillota bacterium
AAAAAAAGAGTGCGGATATTCAAGAATTAAACGAAGAATATGAAAGAAAAATCGTAAAGTTACGCGAAGAATATAATGATAACCTTGAACAGCTTATGGCCCGTTATAACCCTACCTTTTCCGGGGGAGAAATCACCGCGGTTCTTGGTTCGGCTTATCAAGTAACAAAACAGCGTTCCTGGAATAAGAACGCTAAAGTACTTATCAAAGACGGTATTCTTAGTGAACAACAAATATCCGGCTTACGCCAAAAGATCAATAATCAATCTGTGATCATCGAAAACCTACAAGAAGTCGGATTTATTAATTCGATTCCGTTAGCCCTAGAAAAGCTGGAAGAACTTTCTTCATCCATTATCAGCGGCTATGAAGCTATCTGTGAAAAGTTAATGAGTCTAATTGATCAAAAAAACAAGCAAACGGATAGTATAGAATACGCGATAAACTACTTAGCCCAAAATAATGGCGCCGACGGTTTCGTGATCGATATCCGTCAGTCCGCCCAATTGATTATCCACCTAAGCCCAGATATTTTAGTCACTAAAGGAGCCATTGCCCAAGTTTTAAAAAATGATCCCAATAGCATTCCCATTGCCGAAATCCAACTTTATCCCGAGGGGGATCTGATAACGGCTAAAATTAAAAAGAGATTCGGGTCGGCTAAAATCGAACCCTTTGATAAGGTGTTACTTAAAACTAATTAGTTTCTTTTTGCCTTGGTTATTTACCAAGGATTTCTTTTAATGCTATTCTTGAATTCAAACGATTCCTAAAGCATACTTTAAACCCTAGTTAAATTTAATTCCTGCCCCTTGCATTCTTGGCCCAACCATGATTTAATAGATATTTGCAGATAAACTCATCGCTAAGAAATATTGTTCCGGTCTAAATGATTAAATATAGAAAGTATTAGGTGAAACTTAAATGACTTCAAAAACTCTTGATAACATGAGAAATATTGCGATTATCGCCCACGTCGATCATGGCAAAACGACTTTGGTCGACTGCCTGTTGCATCAAGCCGGAATCTTCCGGGAGAATGAGCGTGTTGTCGAACGGGTAATGGACTCCAATGATCTTGAACGGGAGCGGGGCATCACCATCTTATCGAAGAACACCTCCGTTACCTACGGTCAAACCAAGATTAATATCGTAGATACCCCTGGCCACGCCGACTTCGGTGGAGAAGTGGAAAGGGTACTTCGAATGGTGGACGGCGCCCTTCTCTTGGTGGACTCCTTTGAAGGGCCTATGGCCCAGACCAAGTTCGTACTGAGAAAGGCCCTTGAGGTAGGTTTAAAAATCATTGTGGTTATTAATAAAATCGACCGTCCTGATGCCCGTTCCAATGAAGTCTTGAATGAAGCATTCGATCTCTTTGTCGAACTGGAAGCCGATGATTGGCAGCTGGATTTCCCGGTGATCTATACCTCTTCCCGACAAGGAGTGGCCACCTTGGACTATCAAAAACCGGGCCAAAATATGCAGCCGCTTCTCGATCTGATTATCAAAGAAATTCCTGCGCCGGCGGTCGATCCCAATGGAACCCTTCAACTGCAAATTAACACTTTGGATTATGATGATTATGTCGGACGGGTTGGTATCGGTCGAATTTATAGCGGTTGTTTAAATGCCGGTCAAACCATTGGCCTTTGTAAAAGGGACGGTAGGGTTGAGACTATTAAAATCGGTAAGATCTGGACTTATGAAGGTTTAAAACGGCACGAAGTTGAACAGGCAATCGCCGGGGAGATCGTGGCCTTAGCCGGACTTGGCCAGGTGAATATCGGGGAGACCGTTAGCGACCCGGAAAACCCCCTTCCTTTACCCTTGCTTAGTATTGATGAACCAACTCTTACTATGACTTTTATGATTAATGACAGTCCCTTTGCAGGTAGGGACGGAAAATATATAACCTCCCGCCACCTCCGAAGCAGGCTTTGGAAAGAAGCGGAAACCAACGTCAGCTTAAGAGTGGCGGAGACAGACACCCCCGATGCTTTCCAGGTCTCGGGCCGGGGCGAACTCCACCTCGGAATCCTCATTGAAACAATGAGGCGTGAGGGTTACGAACTTCAGATCTCGAAACCGAAACCGATCTTAAAACAGGTCAACGGAGAACTTTGTGAACCTTATGAAAGGCTTTTCATTAATATACCCGAGGAATTTTCCGGCCGGGTTATTGAAAACCTGGGTGGCCGCCGTGGTGAAATGATCAATATGCAGCCCGCTGGAGAGTCCAATACTAAACTGGAGTTTCTCATTCCAGCCCGGGGCTTAATCGGTTTCCGGTCGGAATTTTTGACCGACACTAAAGGGGAAGGGATCATGCATCACCTTTTCGATCATTACGGTCCCTGGAAAGGCGACATTACCGGTCGAAGCCGGGGAACACTTGTGGCTTTTGAATCCGGAGAGGCTACCGCTTATGCCATTCATAATGTAGAAGAACGCGGCACACTCTTTATCAACCCTATGGATCAGATTTATGCCGGAATGATTGTCGGTGAAAATTCCAGGGAAGGCGACCTGGAGGTAAATGTATGTAAGAAAAAACACTTAACCAATATGCGTTCAAGTACCTCTGATGAGTCAATTCGCTTGACTCCGCCGATAGTCTTCAGTCTGGAACAGGCGATGGAATATATTGAAGACGATGAACTGGTGGAAGTGACTCCGGGAGCAATCCGGATGCGTAAGAAAATCCTCGACCGCAGCGAGCGAGACCGGGCTGCCAAACGTGGTAAGGAACAGTCGGACAACCAACCGGCTTAAAAAGATTGAACCGGGCCGTTAGAAAACGGCCCGGTTTCTGCAATACCGGCATTTTATTTTTCAAACGTACTATAATTCGATCCAATATCGCTGAGTTACCCGTCCATCTTTAAAAATTTCATTTTCCAATACTCCGCCACAAGATAGTATTGTCTTAGCAGATGCAATGTTGTCGGCATCGCATGTAAGTAAGACTCTAATCATTCCTATTCTTTTGCATTCCTCAAGCGCAAATTTGAGCATTTCCTTAGCATAACCTTTTCTATGTTCGGCTTTTTTAACACTATACCCAATATGTCCGCCAAAGTTGTATAAATAGTCATTTAATGTATGCCTGATATTAAAAATGCCGACTAGTTTATTATCTTCTTCCCTTATTGCCAGGTACACATTTGCAGTAACCTCAGTATGCTTGGTACTCTCTCTTTCGTTATCAGAAATAAATTTCAGCCAACCTTCATAAACGTCATATTTTTCCATATATGAAGCGCCCGCCAAATTATCGCCGTTCTTAATAAATTCATTTCTATATTCCATCACCTGTTGTTTATATTCGATAGTTGGTTTTATAAATCGCATAATACCCATATTCCTTTTCTTAACAGCCTTATTACTTACTATTTTATTATTTGAT
>JAAYEK010000023.1 GCA_012728785.1 Bacillota bacterium
AAGATCCTCTTTCCGGTAAAATCCATCCCTTTAAGATTATTCAACATTTCCTGAGCGAAATAACATAGACCATAGCCGGTAGCTTCCGGTCGTAGTTGACTGCCGCCATAACTTAATCCTTTGCCGGTAAAGACACCGGTAAACTCGTTTCTAATCTTCCTATAATAACCGAAGAGATAACCAACTTCTCGAGCACCGACTCCCAAATCCCCGGCCGGAACATCTACATCCGGACCGATATGGCGGTAGAGTTCAGCCATGAAGCTCTGACAAAAGCGCATTATTTCGCCGTCACTTCTTCCTTGCGGGGAAAAATCGGCACCGCCCTTGCCTCCACCCATTGGTAGACCGGTAAGTGCATTTTTAAATGTTTGTTCAAAACCGAGGAATTTAATAATCGACTGGTTTACCGAAGCATCGAAGCGGATTCCACCCTTATAGGGGCCGATAGCAGAATTGAACTGTACCCGGTAACCACGATTGACTTGAACTTTTCCGGAATCATCTACCCAGGGAACGCGAAAACTGATTAAGCGTTCCGGTTCCAGTAAGCGTTCAATGATACCGAGGCGGGCGATATCGGGATCGCTCTCTACAATCAAATCAATGGCTTCCAAAAACTCGCTCACTGCTTGGATGAACTCCGGTTCATTTTGATTCTTTTTTATACATTCAGAATATAAATTGTTTAAATATAAAGATGAAAACATACGATCTCCTTTGACTCCATAATTTTATCATATCTCGTAAGCGTATTCAAGAACTAACCAAAAAGAAAACACTGCTAAGCAGTGCTAGTTCATTACATCGATGGCAATAACATAATAGGTCAGAAACAAAACCCAGAGCAAATAAACTACAAATAGATAACCGGCGCTGCGTTTAATCATAGTGAATTTGCGCAGGTTCAATATAACCATTATTAATAATAACACCGTCCATAAAGCGGCTACGAAGAGATTCTTAAACCCGAAAAACATCGGCATCCATAATAAATTAACTAAGAGTTGCAGATAATATAGGCTGAAAGCTTTTTGTTTCTCTATGTCATCCGTCTTCGTCATCTCAACTAGATGAGCGGCAATCCCCATCAATAGGTAAATGAAACACCAGATAAAGACGAATGCGCCTTGCGGAAGTCGCAGCACTGGTTTCCGTAATCCCTCATAAAATGCCGTATAATCGGGGATCAACATCCAAATTATAAAAGACAGCATAATCGGAACCAGAGTATGAAAGGCCAAGCTTTTTAACTTCTTCTCCATCTTATTCCCCCTTATTAAATTATATGTCATTGTCCGGTGCTTATTCGCTTTTTATTTTCGAAGTAAGTCCGGATCTTTTTGAGACTGGTTCTCATATTGTTTATCAAAACCTGGTCTTTACATAATAAAAGTAAGGAAAGATAAACGCCAGCAAAAAGCAAGAGGCTTAAAATGAGACGAAGTAAACGCGCCATATTTGTTAATCCAAGCAAATAATCAATACCAATCACCGGCAGAGAAAAGAGAAAATAGGAAAGTAGGTTTCGGGAAAAAAGCCGTACTTTTTCTTTCATTCTTCTTTTTATATAGTATTGCATCAAGATGCTGACTAAAAGAAAACTTCCGGTCAAAGTAATTATGGCCGTTACCGGTTTAAACAAACCCAAAAAATAAAGAACGAAGTTTGAAACCAGATTTAATATTCCACCCAATAGATTATAGCGAATAATGATCTTCTCCTTTTCAGAAATATAGAGGATCCCCTCTCTTTGAATAAAAACCAGAGCGTTGAAGAAAATGGCGATCGTGAATAACTTTAATGGTAGGATACAATCATTATATTTACCGGCAGCATAAACAATGATCAAATCCTCGGCACTGATGAAAACAAAAAACAGCAGGGGAATAAAAACCATCAAAAAAGCGCGGCTAAGTTCATTAAAGAGTGCTTCATACTCGCTCTTCGATTTCCCAAACAGAGAATTCAACCGCGGAATCGCAACGACGAAAAGGGAAATAACGATATTATAAATCGAAGTAACAATATAATTAGGAATGGTATAGGTAGCAACGGCGCTTTCGGAAAGCAGTAATCCCAGCATAATTTTATCGGTTTGAACATAGAGTAGAGAGATATTAGCAATCAAAAAAGCTAGAAATACACCCTTCACATGTGAACGAAGCTGTAAATGACGCAACCGTAAACCAATTCGGCGGGAAAGATACAAGAAACTCAAAAGGTTTTCCAGAACAAAACTCAAAGAGACGATTAAACCATAGAG
>JAAYEK010000280.1 GCA_012728785.1 Bacillota bacterium
ATGCTCAGTCAGGAAACAGAGTATAATCCTCTGGCCATGTGCGCCTTTGCTTTAGGGAAAAACAGCCTGACCGAACTCTCCTTTTTTGAGCAAAGTCAGAGGAGTTATGGGGATAGCCACCGAAGTGACCCGGGCTTTATCTGGTATGACGGAATAAAAGAGGCGGAAATCAGGGATCAGCAAGATCTGAACGGTTTACCGGAAGAAATCACTACCTATCGGGCTATCTACCGTAAGCATAAAGGGATCAATCAGATCATCTACAAAGCTACACCGGAGATTCTTGGAGTTTCCGCCGCCGGTTTGACCCTAAAGCCCCTTTTGGATGACTTTGCGCAGCTCATCGGTTTACAGGTAAAAACAGTTGATGAACATGATCCGGAGCTGATCGCCGGAGCTCTAAGTAAATCCGCAGCCGTTTTTATTAGAAATGGGGGGGCTTTATGCTGTGGTCGAACAAAGGAGGATGCCGTCGCGGTCGGAATGATCCTCCAGAAAGCCTGTAAGGCATTGATTGGAGCATCATTATTTGGTAAAGTGAAACCGATTAATCCTTTCGAAAGTATGCTTATGCGCTATGTTTATTTAAAAAAATATTCAAAACAGGCGGAACGGAATGTGGTAACTGTTTCCCGGCGCTGAAATGCGCGAAGGCATTAATGTACTACTGGAGGGGATCAAAATAGTCAGTACCGTAAATAAGCAAAGAGAGTGCTTTTTATCCGGCGCTACTCTGCCCTATGTGTTTCGGGTTAAACAACTCAAGAATCTTTATCACGCCATCAAGGAAAATGAAGGGCTTATTTTTGAAGCATTAGAAAAAGATCTGGGCAAGAGCGCCTTTGAAAGCTACGCCACGGAAGTATCCATGGTCTATGCGGAGATAAACCACACTTTGAAACATTTAAAAAGGTGGATGAAGGATCAAAAGACAGCCACCACTGTTATAAGTTTTGGGGGGAGATCCCGTATCCACCTGCAACCCTTGGGGGTTACCTTAATTATGGCGCCCTGGAATTATCCCTTTCAACTGACCATTACACCGCTGATAGCAGCCATGGCGGCCGGCAATTGCGTTGTTCTGAAGCCGTCCCGTTATTCCGGGCATACCTCGGAAATTTTAGCGAAGCTCATCAACGATCATTTCAGTCAGGAATATATCGCTTTATTCCAAGGAGGCAAAGAGGTAAATACTGAGCTTTTAAAGATCCGGTTCGATCATATTTTCTTCACCGGCAGTATGCGGGTGGGAAAGATCGTAATGGAAGCGGCGGCGAAGCATCTGACTCCGGTCACCTTGGAACTGGGTGGGAAAAGTCCTTGTCTGGTGGATCAAACGGCGGATTTGGAAAAAACAGCCCTGCGGATTATCTGGGGCAAGGCCTTAAATGCCGGGCAGACCTGCGTGGCTCCGGATTATGTCCTGGTGCATAGCGCTGTCCGGCAGCAGTTAATCAGCGCCATGGAAAAGGCGATCAAAAAGTTCTTCGGGGACAGCGCGATTAAGTCGCAGGATTTCGGCAGAATCATCCGGGAAGAGGCCTTTGACCGCCTGCAAACCCTGATCCGACAGGAGCAGGGAAAAGTGATCTGCGGTGGATTTTGCGACCAGGAACAATTAAAGATCGATTTGACTCTTTTGGATAACCCGGATCTTAATTCCGAGGTGATGCAAGAGGAGATCTTCGGGCCGATCCTGCCGATCATCCCCTATGATCACTTGGAAGAGGCCGTCAAGATCATCAGGAGTCGGGAGAAACCGCTGGCTCTATACTTATTCACCAAGGATCAAGACCTCGAGAACTGGGTGGTGCATAATCTTCATTATGGCGGAGGCTGTATTAACGATACGGTAATGCATGTGGCCAATTACCATTTACCCTTCGGCGGAGTGGGAGCCAGCGGAATGGGAGCGTACCATGGGAAAAAAGGTTTTGAGACCTTTTCTCATGCCAAAAGCATCTTAAAGCAGACCTTTGCCTTTGATATGCCTCTTAGATACGCTCCTTACAAAAATAAGCTGAAATTATTGAGGCGAATCGTGAAATAGGTGGTTATGGAAGCATTTCGTAGCTAGTTTTATATTTACAATTATTAGTATCTTTTTGATAATAATTATAGTCAAAAAATTGTTATGAGCTTGATTGAAGTAAAATATATGATTGTTAAGAAAACCTCGGGAGTACCTTGGTTTTCTTTTTTTATTATGTGATTCATCCAGATATTGAAACATGCGTTATGGTAATAACAAGAGCTTAATACTTGTTTTATAAAAATCTACTATATTAGGAAGGGAAAACTAAATTATTGGAGAATAATTATGTTAAATTTTTTTGATTGCTTTGAATATTAAGGCAAAACATAATAGTTTTCTATAAGAAAAGGAGAAATTCATTTGATGAAAATAATACGGTTTTTATTATTAATAACAGTTTTATTCACCGGTTTCACAGGCGAATTGATAGCTTACGCTGAAACGGACCAAGTTTCCGATGGAATTGTCAAAGGCCTGGAAGCGCCGGAATTCGAGATTAAGTTAGTTAATAGCGAAGAGACTTTAACCAAAAAGAAGCTGTTAGGTAAAGTGTATCTGTTGGACTTTTGGATGACCCGCTGTAGAAAGTGTGTTGATAAAATGCCGTTTCTACATGATATTCATGAAAAGTACCGGGATAAAAACTTAGAAATCATCAGCATTTCTTCGGACAGCAGTTTTGAAACAGTTGAAGAATTTCGAAGAGGACATTGGAAGATGCCTTGGCTGCATTGTTTGGGGGTTGAGGGTAATAACCGGCAAGTTATGACTGTTTTTAAAGTTAATAAATTACCAAAGCTGATTTTGATTGATCGGGAAGGAAAGATAGTATGTACTAATTATGAAACGGATGATGCTGGATTTGAGAAGATTTTGGAAGAGATATTTAAATAGTCGGAGGAGGTTAAACCTAATTGAAAAACATAAAATCATTTGCTATCAAGCTTTTTACTCTTTTGATTCCATTATTGTTCATTACCGGTTTATCACATGGGGAATTCATAAGCCCAACTCCGCTCTGGGCGCGAGGTGGACATGAATATCCGGTTAATACGGTAGCTTTTAGTCCGGATGGTAAAACTATTGCCTCTGCAGGTAACGATAATTTGATTAAACTATGGGACGCAGTTACCGGAAATCTTAAGGCTACACTTGTTGGTCATTCCGATTATGTTCTATCGGTCACTTTTAGTCCGGACAGTAAAACAATTGCATCTTCCAGTTGTGATGAGTCAATTAAACTTTGGGATAATCAAACTGGAAAACTTTTACTTACTTTAAATGATAAGGTTAGGTCGATTGCCTTTAGTCCTAACGGCAAAATGCTCGCATCTACAGAAGATAAATATTTGAAAATATGGGATATAGCTAACGGAAAACTATTAAAAACTTTGACTAATCCGTCAAACCAGTATTTATTTTCTACTGCTTTTAGCCCTGATGGTAAAGTTATAGTTGCCGGATCTATTTACAATTTGGTTATATTATGGAATGTGAATACCGGTATGCATTTAGCCACATTGAAAGGGCATAAGGACTCAGTTACTTCGCTAGGCTTTAGTCCGAATGGTAAGATTATCGCATCCGGAAGTTGGGATAATTCAATTAAATTATGGGATATAACGAGTGGTAATCTATTAGCTACATTAACAGATCGTCCCGGTAGGGTTAACTCATTGGCTTTTAGCCCGGATGGTAGAATTATTGTATCTGGAAATGATAACAAATCCCTCAGTTTATGGGAAACGGAAACTGGAAAACAATTGTCTAGTCTTAATGGCCATTCTGACGCTATTCATTCGGTGGCTTTCAGCCCTGATGGAAAAGTTGTGATTTCCGGTTCAAATGATTATTCTGTCAAACGTTGGGACATAGTTACTGGAAAACTAATTGATACAATTACCGGCCATTCGGGTATGGTCTTTTCGGTGGCTTTTAGTCCAAACGGTAAAATCATCGCCTCCGGGAGCGGCGATAATTCGGTCTTATTATGGGATGCAGCAACCGGGACCTTGTTCGCCAGACTAACCGGCCATTCCAGACAAGTCTATTCGGTAGCCTTCAGTCCAGATGGGAAAACTATTGCTTCTGGAAGCGCCGACCAGTCAATCAAATTATGGGACTCAGTCACCGGCAAGTATCTGACTACATTCACCGGTAGTCCCGGCCGGGTGACGACAGTTGCTTTTAGTCCCGACGGTAAGACCATCGCCTCAGTAAGCGGTAAGTCAATCCTGTTTTGGAACATGGCTACCGGTGAATTGCTTGATACCATCACTGATCCATCCTATGTTGTTAGTGAAATAGCTTTTAGCCCGGACGGTAAAACCATCGCTTCCGGAAGTCAGGATAAGTCAATCAAATTATGGAAAACTGACACTCGAGAATTACTGACCCATATGACTGGGCATTCGGAATTCCCCATATCGGTAGCTTTTAGTCCGGATGGCAAGACTATTGTATCCGGAAGCACAGATAAATCAATCAAGCTATGGGATGCGGCTACCGGTAATTTATTATCCACTTTTACCGGACATACCGGCGCGGTCGTTTCGGTAGCTTTTAGTCCGGACGGCAAAACCATAATCTCGGCAGGCAGAGATGATAAATTAATTCGATCATGGGACATAGCTACCGGTAAGCAGTTGGCTGTATTTACCGGTTTTATTGGAGATATTAATTCGGTGGCTTTTAGTCCGGATGGGAAGATGGTGGTTGCCGGCGGTTCGGATTGCAGTGTAATCGCCTGGCCGGTGGAATAAATTTATTAAAAATGCAAAGGATCGATTAATATGAAAAAACAAATATGGATACCGGTCATAATGGTTGTTGGGATTGTACTTTTTTATATCAATTATACCGATGGCTTTGGTCCGGTAATTGATGCTCAGGAAGTAGTGAATACCACAAATAAAAGTGAAGATCAAAAGTTCATACCTAGCAAGGAATTTGAAGCGACCTGTACCGATGATGACTTTGCAATAGCTGGTATCAGTATAATAAAATCCACTCCCAACGGTGTTTTATCTGTGTTTGGCGAGCCTTTAGCAAAAGAAATAGGCGTCATAAAAGCTGACAATCATAGCGCAAAAGATGACCTTTGGCGCTATCGTGAATTTGATATTTATATAGCCGGAGATTATATATTTCGAATTGAGGTCTTTCAAGGCGAATATCAAACTGTTCGAGGCATAAAGATCGGAGATCCGGTAGAAAAGGTAATCGAAAAATACGGAATTCATGACGAGTTTTCCAAATCTTATCATGATAATTTTAAACCTGGAGATAACTATTATGAATATTCAAAAGAAGGCAATTATATTGGATTTATGATTAAGAACAGAAAAGTAGCTTCCATCTTAATTTATTACCAAACATAAATAGAAATTGTTTTTGTGATCAAAATGGTTTCAATTGTGGGGGAGGGATAGTTTTGAAGTCTCGAAAACACTATTTTGGACTCATCATGATG